>JAFXYU010000176.1 GCA_017541565.1 bacterium
AAAACGGAATTGGAAAAAAACATAAATCAAACCGACAATTTAAACAAGAAAGTTAACGAAGTCATCAAGGTAAAAGCTCCGATTGTAGAGGCTTTGCAAAATGCTTATGACCATCCGACTTATCAATTTCACATCCCGGGACATACAAAGGGTAAAGCCGTATTTAAAGATTTTAGGAAACTTATCGGTGAAAAAGCATTGAATATCGATACAACTGATGAGTTTGACAATTTGGGAACGCTTCATCCGGCAACAGGTCCGATTAAGGAAGCGCAAGAACTTGCAGCAGAGGCGTTCGGGGCAAGAAAAACGTTTTTCCTTCTGAACGGTTCTACAGCAGGAAACCTTGCAATTGCGATGGCTTTAACAAAAAAAGGACAAAAAGTTATTGTAAACAGGAACTGTCACCGATCTATTTTAACGGGGTTGATTATTTCAGGTGCAGAGCCGGTTTGGGTTTGCCCCAAAAGAATTGATGATTGGTCTATTTGGGGAAATATTGATGCCGATCAGGTAGAAGAATTGCTTGAAAAAGATAAAGATATTTCAATGGTTTGGATAACGAACCCGACTTACGAAGGAGTTGTATCCGACATTAAATCAATAAGCAAAGTTTGCAAAAAGTACGGTATTCCGCTTGTTGTAGACGAAGCGCACGGATGTTTGTGGAATTTTAATAAACATCTTCCTGAATCAGCATTGAAACTTGGGGCTGATGCGGTTGTTCACTCCTTGCATAAAACAGGCGGAAGTATGAGCCAATCTTCAATGTTGCACATTTCGGAAAACTCTATTTTAGACGAAGTCGCCGTTGAAAAGGCATTGAAACTTCTTCACACCACAAGTCCTTCTCTGATACTTCTTGCAAGCCTTGATGCAGCAAGAGCAAGTCTGCAATCTAAAGCAGGTCAGAATTTGCTTGAAAAAGCAATCGGGAATGCTAAATATTTAAGAAAAAGACTTGATTCCATTCCGAGACTTCACCAGTTGAAGAGCGATTTCGGATACAAAACGGATGTAACAAAAGTATTTATAAAGATTGACGGACTTTCCGGAAAAAGATTAGAGTCGATTCTGGAAATTGATTTTAACATAGAGGTTGAATCGGCTTCCGATGTCGGAGTTTTGATTCTATGTAATATCGGAAATAAGCGCTCTGACTTCAAGTACCTTGCCGATTCACTGGAAAAAATTGCATCAAAACATTATCAGGATATTTATTATTTGGAAAAGCGCAAACACATGCCAATGCTTGAACCGAAGATTAAAATGAGTCTAAGGGATGCATTTTATGCGGATAAAGAAACCGTTTTAAAAGAGGACGCAATCGGCAGAATTTCTGCGGAAGTCGTTGCGGAGTGTCCTCCGGGAATATCTATTCTTCTGCCTGGCGAACTTATAACAGATGCTCATTTACCTTATCTTAACGACTACGAAACACTTGAAGTTGTTAAATAATTCCGTAAAAAATATTAGTAATTTTATACTTAATTTATCAATTTATATAAATTGGTGAATTGAATATATAAATAACAGAAATCTTAATAATTAATTCACCAAAATTAAATCCACTAAAAGATTGATTGAAAAATATTAAAAAAAGTTTTATCCTAAATAAAGCACAGGTCTTTTTTTATATGAACGAAAAACAACAACTAAAAAAACAAATTCAACAGAAAGAATTGCAAATAAAAAAACTATCACTTCATCTGAATGCTTCTGATGTATGCAATGAACTTTATAATACGCTGATTTTAGAAAAGGCTATTCTAAAAAAAGAACTTGAAAATCTTAACAAAAATCCAGTAATTGAAAGTGTAAAAAAGGGATTAAAAAAAGCGTTCCGCAAAGAAAAACTAATTTGTGATTATTTTAAGAATGGTTAATTCAGTATCATTATGCTATAATTTTTTTATCTAAAGATTAGGTAATAGCGTTGATTATAAAAGAAGATTTTGAGATAAAAAATTATACAACCTATAAAATTGGCGGGAAAGTTAAAAGGATTTATATGCCTGAATCTCAGGCTGAATTTACAGAACTTTTACGGGATCTGAAAAACTATATAGTTCTCGGAAACTGTTCAAACGTAATAATTTCTTCCAAAGGATATTCGGGGAACATTATTCTTACGACTGAACTCAAAGAGTTTGAAATTAGAGGAACAAAAGTCTTTGCCTCTTGCGGAGTAAAAGGACCTCTGCTTGCACAAAAAACCTCAGATGCAGGCTTGAGCGGTTTTGAATTTATGATAGGCTTCCCCGGAACTGTGGGCGGTAATATCTGCATGAATGCCGGTGCACATGGTCAATCAATTTGCGACAACATCACTTCCTGCTGTGTTTTCAACAAAAAAACCAAAGAAATTGAATACAAAACAAAAGAAGAAATGGATTTTTCGTACAGACATTCGCTTCTGCAGGAGGGTGGATACGTTCTTCTTTATGCAGAATTTGATTTAAAAAAATCACCCGTAGAAGAAATCAAATCCCTTATTGAGCGGAATTTAGAATTTAGAAAAAGCATTCAGCCTTCTCTGAGTACACCGAATGCGGGAAGCGTATTCAAAAATCCTGAAAACGATTCTGCAGGAAGACTTTTGGACAAAGCGGGAGTAAAAGAATTTGCTTCAGATAATGTAAAAGTCTGGAACAATCACGCAAACTTTATTATAAATATGGGTGAAGCTACCTCCGAGGATGTTCTCGAACTTATGGCAAGAATGCAAAATGCCGTAAAAGAAAAGTTCACAATCACACTCACGCCCGAAGTAATTTTTATCGGGGATAAAACAAAAAAAGAGGAAGAATTATGGAATATGTTATACAAAAAGACGCAAAAATAGCCGTTCTCTGCGGCGGAATGTCATCTGAGCGTGAAGTTTCACTACGCTCCGGTAAAAATGTTCACGCGGCACTTCAAAGACTCGGGTACAAAAATGCCCGAATTGTCGATGTTTCCCCAAACATTATGGAGGATTTGAAAGGTTTTGAATACGCTTATAATACGCTTCACGGCAAATACGGCGAGGACGGATGCATTCAGGGAATCCTTGAAATTCTCAAAATTCCGTACACCGGTTGCGGAGTTATGGCAAGCGCAATTTGTATGAACAAAGAATACACAAAAAGAATTTTATCCACAGTAAAAGAAATTCCGCTTATCAAGTCGGTTTTTGTAAAAAAAGGTGAGGACGTTAAAAAGGCGGTGGAAGATTTAAACTATCCTCTTATTACAAAACCTGTTTCAGAAGGTTCAAGTTTCGGCATGACTAAGGTTAACAAGCCGGAAGAACTTGAAGACGCATACAAAGAAGCCGTAAAATTCAACGATGACGTATTAATCGAAGAATTTATCGACGGTTTTTTTGTAACAGTAGGCGTTTTGGAAAAAGAAGGAAAAGCATTTGCAACGGAAATTCTTGAAATAAGAACCAAAACCGAATGGTACGATTTTGATGCAAAATACACAAAAGGACTTTCCGAATTCATTGTTCCTGCTACAGGTTTAAGCGCAAGAGCAACGGAAGAAGTTAAGAAAATTGCCGTTCTTGCACACGAAACAGCAGGATGTTCGGGTGTCTCCAGAATTGATTTCATGATAAAAGATGACAAACCCTATTTTCTTGAAATAAACACAAATCCGGGAATGACTGACACAAGTGACCTTCCTGCTCAATCAAAGGTTATGGGAATAGATTACGACCATCTTGTTTTAATGATACTGAACAGTGCGGGGCTGAATAAATAATGTCGGACGAATTTGACGAACAACAATTAAATCGCCCGATGTACAGACAAAATCGGCGACTTAAACAAAAGAGGATGCAAAGAGAAGTAAGAAAATCTCAACGCCGCCTCACAAAATTACGCGCGCTTTGGAAACTTACAATACTCATTTTTATAACCGCACTCTGTTTTTATATTCTTAAAATGCCTCAGTGGAGGTTAAATAAAAATGCATTTGACAGACTTGACAGTCCTGCATTGGAAATCGTAAATAATAAAATTGTACCCGCTCAAAAAGTATTATCGGCTCTTCGCAGAAATCAAGTTAACACAAAACCTATTTTTCTTGTAAAGACAGATAACCTTAAAGAAAGTATCATGAAACTTGAACCGGTCCAAAATGTTTATATAAGACGTTTTTGGTTTCCGGCAAGACTTCAAATCATAATTATAGAAAGAACTCCGATGCTGACTATTGCACCGGATGTCGATGTAGAGCCTGTCGCATTCTTTTCTTCCGACGGAAAACTTATCGGAAAAGATTATATGCCGCTTGCACCGGAATACAAAACTGTCCGCGTTATTACTTACGGCAGCGGTGATGATTACAGAAATTGGGATAAAGCAAAAGTTACAAACTTCAAAAAACTTGCAATGTATATTGAAGCGGATTCGGGCGAACCGGTTGAATATATTGATTACAGAAATCCGCAAGATGTATACGTTAAAATCCCGACTGTAAATATCAGGCTTGGAAGTTTTAATTCAGGCACTTTCGACAAACTTCACAGAATACCATCACTACTCCCGCAGGTAAAAATGCTTAATAAAAAAGTTAAGTATATCGACCTAAGATGGGATACAAACTATATTAAACTGGACGAATAATGCCTCAGAGTGCTTATATACATATACCGTTTTGCAGAAGTAAATGCAAATACTGTTCGTTTGTTTCTTTCAACAAGCCTGAACCTATTACAGCATATATGTACTCGATTATGAAGGAAATCTCTGAAAACTATTCGGGGGAAGAACTTAAAACACTCTACTTCGGAGGAGGAACGCCCTCTATTATTCCGATTGACCTAATACAAAAGGTTATTAAAAAATTTCGGCTTGCCAAAAACGCGGAAATCACGTTTGAACTGAATCCGGATGATTCAAATCCGGATTATTTAACAGGACTGCTAAATATGGGAGTTAACCGCTTGAGTATCGGCTCGCAGACGTTTGACGATAATATTCTCAAACTAATCGGACGAAGACACAATTCAAATCAGATTATTAATGCTGTTTACGAAGCAAAACAAGCGGGATTTGAAAATATCAGCGTTGATTTAATATACGGTCTTCCGACACAAACTTTAATAGGGGTTAAAAAGGATTTGGACAAGGTTTTGAATCTTGATATTCAACATGTTTCAACCTACGGACTGAAGATTGAAAAAGAAGCGTTTTTCGGCAAAAATCCTCCCGAAAATTTACCCGACGAGGATGAACAGGCTGATATGTATGAATTTATCAACAATATCTTAGAATCCAAAGGATTTTTACGCTACGAAATCAGCAATTTTGCACAATCAGGATTTGAATCAAAACACAATCTTAACTACTGGAACAACAATGAATACTATGGTTTTGGAACTGCCGCACACGGATATAATAACGGCATTCGGTATTATAACCACGGTACAATTGAAAAGTATATTGAAAAACCGTCGTCACACGCTTTCGGGAAGTTACTGACAGAAAAAGAAAAACTCGAGGAAGAAATTTTTCTCGGATTCAGAAAAACTTCAGGGATAGATGTTTTAAGGATAAATAATCGGTTTAATATTGATTTTGAAACAAAATATTCTGATGTTTTGGAAAAATACAGTGATTTTTTTGAAAAAACTCCAAACGGATACAAATTAAATATCAAAGGAATTATGGTCAGTAACATAATTCTGGCGGAATTTTTAGAGGAGTGATTTACTCAAACAGCGCACGAATAAACTCTTTTCCGTCAAAGTCTTTAAGGTCCTCCATTTTTTCGCCGACACCGACAAGTTTGACAGGAAGAGATAATTCTTTAGCGATAGCAAGAACGATTGCGCCTTTTGCAGAGCCGTCAAGTTTAGTCAATGCAACAGAGGTAAGATTAACGCACTCTTTAAACACTTTTGCCTGCTGAAGTCCGTTTTGCCCAGTATTTGCATCAATTACCAATATAGATTCTCTCAAATTCTCAGGTGCATTTTTATCAATAACCGTCTTAATTTTAGAAAGTTCTTCCATCAAGTTGAATTTGTTTTGGAGTCTTCCTGCCGTATCTACAAGGATTACATCGTAGTTTTCGTTTCTTGCTTTTTGGATTGATTCGTACACAACCGACGCAGGATCTGCCTTATCCCTTCGTACAATATCAGCACCTGAACGCTTTGACCAAATATCAGCCTGCTCTTCCGCTGCCGCACGGAATGTATCACCCGCTGCAACCAGAACTTTTTTGCCCTCCTGCTTGAATTTATATGCGAGTTTCCCAATCAACGTGGTTTTTCCCGCACCGTTTACACCGGTAATAAAGTAAATATTAAGTTCACCATCCTTGTACTCAAGTGCGGAATTTCCGGTTTCTTCAAGGATTTTCATAAATTCATTTTGCAGAAACTCTTTCACCTGAACGGGTTTAATCTTGTCTTGCCCTCTGAGTTTGTCAACAAGTTCAGATGCATAATCCACCCCCAAATCGGCACTTATTAACAAGTCTTCCATGTCATCAAGAACAAAATCCGAAAATTCTTCCTCTTCGGAAATTGTATCAACAACGTTTCCGACCAGCGCCTGTGCGGTTTTTGAAACAGTATTTTTGAGTTTGTCAAAAAAGTTAAACATATTATTTTAAACCGTTTTCTACAATAACTTTGGCAAGAATACCGTTGACGAAAGATGAAGAATCATCCGTTGAATATTTTTTGGCAAGTTCAACCGCCTCATCAACAACAACCTTAATCGGTGCATCTTTTGAGAACAAAAGTTCAGTTATTGCAATTCTTAAAATATCTTTGTCCATTTTTACCAAACGCGAAATATCCCAGCCGTTCGCATATTTTTGAATTTCGTTATCAACTGCTTCATGGTTAATCTTGAATTGTTCGGCAATCTCTATCGCATAATTTTTTACTTCTGATTGACTTTCCAGCGTTGTAAATTCCGCAATTTCAAGAGCAAGAATTGCTTTTTCCGCAATATCAAGCATACTGTCAACTTTGGATATCATTTCATCCGTCATTGGAATTTGAACGGGTTTATTTTTTGCACCCATCGGACGGGAAAGATTAGATTCGTGCTCAGCCTCATAAGTTTCTAAGGTGTCTTTCAAATCAATCAAGGAACCGACTGTCAACTTTAATTCTTCAGATGCCGAATTTGAAAGAATCCTAACAGATTTGAGCATAATGTCTTCAAAATCTTTTTTCGTATATTTTGTAATCTCTTTTTCAAACTGTGAAAATAATATGAGTGCGAGTTCTCTCGCGGCACGTCTTGCTTGCATAATTTTCTCCTAATATCTAACCTTTTCAACAATTTTAACACAAAAATACCGGAGCAAGGGTTAGGGGGCAAATGTAATTTCATCAACATTGAAATTATGATAGTGACGATATTGGTTTATATTTCCGGCAATGACAGTATATCTGTAACTGAAATTGAATTTTATAAATCTGCAGGAACTTTCCTTTTCTTCAAAAGTTCCATAATCGGTTCAAGGAAATTTTCCTCTTCTTCAACTTCGTTTTTCAGCGCCTGATATGAAATCTCAACAATTTCTCTGCAAATGTCCAGAATCGGTTGTTTCCGTATTTTTGCATCAACAGCATACCTTGCAACATTATATCTGAGTTCGTTAATCTCATTATAAGAATATTTTGAAAGCAGATTGTCAACTTCGTTCAATGCCGAATAGTTGTACATAATCCCTTTATATAGTGCCGGAATTGAATATTGAAGTCCGTTTCCGACACAATCGTGATTTCTTATTTCTATAAAATTTCTCAGACGGACTTCCGGGAAAAACAGATTAGAATGTAATTTCCAGTCTTCAATGTTTGGTTCAAAACCTTCAAAACCTTTATCCATAAACTGTTTAAACGTCAGTCTTCCGTTAATTTCACAGGTGCGATTTTCACGGTTAATGAATATCATAGGTGTTTCTAAAAGAAGGTCAACGTAGTTTTTGAATGTCATTCCGTCTTTCAGTTTTGTTGCAAATCCGCAGCGTTCGTTATCCGTATTCAGCCAAGCAAGAGCGCGAAAGGATTTGTATCCAGTATCAACTCCGCCCCTTATTTTTGAATTTGCAAACATTGCTGTCATAAAAGGCATCATCAAATTAGAAATTCTAAACTTCCTCATTGCGTCTTCTTCCGAACTGTAATCTATTCCGACTTGGATTCCCGCTGTTTCCCTCATCATAACATCGGAGAGTATTCCCCAGAGGTAGTTTGCCATAACAGCATAACGCTTTTTAGGTAAGAGTCTTATATTCTTGTATGTGGTTTTAGGTGAAACACCTGTGTTAATTAATTCTATTCCGTATTTTTCAAGAATAGGAAGCAAAATCGAATCAATTTCTTCTATACGTTTTTTTATATCTTTTATGCTCTCTTGGGGTTCAATACTTAATTCCATTTGACACCCCGGTTCAAGAGTAATAGTGTCGTGAAGTTTTTTTAGCCCGATAATGTTTGTATCGTCTAAGATATAATCCCAATTGTCAACCTTTGCCATATCCCTGAGAACTTCGCAAATCCCCATTTCCGTCCCGTATGGTGCGGTTTCGCCGGTGAGTTTTACAATGGGAATGCGCTCATATTCCATTCCGATTTTCCGACTTTGTTTGCACCCCAGAATAAACTCTTCAAGTAATTGGTTGTACTCTAAACGTTCTTTTGTTCCGCATTGACTCACGACGATTTCTCCTTTCTTAATTATACAATAATCTTTTTTGTTTTGTAATTATTTAATTTACCCGCTCAAAAAGTTTAAACATTTACCTGTTTGTACTATCATAAATACCATGATGGACTATTTACAAAGAGCAAGGTTTTTCAAAACAAAAAAACGCCTCGGACAGAATTTTTTAATAAACGGTGAAGTCATTGCGGATATCATTGATTATGCAAATATTACAAAAGAGGACACCATACTTGAAATCGGTCCGGGAGTCGGATTTGTAACGGAGCAGTTAGTAAAAAAAGCAAAAAAAGTTATTGCGGTCGAGTTGGATGAAGAAGCAATTAAAGAACTTGAAAAACTCGGTGCGGATAATTTGCAAATTGTTCACAATGATATTTTAAAAACTGATTTGTCTGCTTTAACAGAAGACAAAGTTAAGGTGGTTGCAAATATTCCTTATTATATTACTTCTCCTATTATCGCACATCTTTTAGGCGAGATTGATGACTTAAACAATAAAAACCGTTCAAAAATTGTTGATATTATTCTTATGGTGCAAGAAGAGGTCGCAAGAAGAATTGTTGCAACAGAAAAAAGTTCTGCTAAACAATACGGACTTTTGACAATTCTTTCTCAATTCTGGGCAGACTGTTCTATTATTCGGACGGTCGGACGCCGTTCTTTTTACCCTGCACCCAAAGTTAATTCGGCATTGGTTTATATGAAAGTTAAAGAAATGCCGAAACTAAAATTGAATGATTACTCTCATTTCAGAAAAACGGTAAAATCAGCATTTGCCCAACGAAGAAAGACGCTAAAGAACTGCCTTGTAAACAGCGGATTTGATAAAGAAACCGTATCAAAAGTAATCCTGGAAATGGGCTTGGACGAAAATATCAGAGGAGAGAAACTCTCGATAGAACAGTTTGGAGAACTTTCGGAAAAACTTTTATCTCAAAAAACAGGAAATTAAATGTAACGAAAAATTGTAACAAATTATTTTTATTTGTGTTACATTTTTTTATCTTTATAATAGAATTTTATTAGAATACAGATAGAAATAAACACTTACCCAGAGGTGATAAATGTTTAACGAAGTAAAGACACACGAAATAACAGTAGACATCGTTATTTTGACGATTAAAGAAGATGCCCTTCAGGTACTTTTAGTAAAGAGAGACAACGAACCTTTTAAAGACAAATGGGCAATCCCAGGCGGATATGTCAGAATGTCTGAAAACCTTGATGAAGCAGCAATTCGTGTCTTGAAAGAAAAAACTAACGTTGAAAATATTTATCTTGAACAATTGTACACCTTTGGTGATCCTCTCCGTCACCCTGTTTCAAGGGTTATTACCTGTGCATACTTTGCACTCGTAAGAGCGGAAGATATTCAGGTAGAAACCTCTGAAGAACTCGCTTGGCATAAAGTCTTTGACCTTCCGCCGCTTGCATTCGACCACAAGGAAATTATCGAATACTCCCTAAAACGTACACGCGAGCGTTTGGAAATGTGTCCCGTTGCATATCAGTTACTTAACCAAAAGTTCACCCTGACAGAAATGCAAAAAGCATACGAAATGATTATGGAGAAGAAACTGGATAAGAGAAATTTCAGAAAGAAAGTTATTACAACAGACGGTTTGAGAGAACTCAACGAATTTTCAAAATCTTCCTCAAAACGTCCTGCAAGATTGTACACGTTTGATAATATTAAACTCAATTCAAAACGTGCACACTTCATTAAAAAGGAGACAAAATGCTAAAATTTTTATGGATATTAATGGTACTCTCAGCACTGCTGTTAATTGTTTTAATCCTTATGCATTCGCCTAAAGGTGACGGAATCGCAGGGATAGGAAGTGCCGCACAGATGTTTTCATCACAAAAAAGCGCGGAAAAAGGATTGAATAAACTAACAGGAATTGTTGCTCTTGTATTTGTAGTATGCGTATTCATCCTTGGTTTTGGAATCGTACACTAAGATTTTAAAAATAAAAAAGGGGCGGAATCGAAGATTCCGCCCCTTTTTTATTATGTTATTGAACTTCAAACATATCTTTACCTACCGAACAAAGCGGACAAGCCCAATCTTCCGGTAAATCTTCAAATGCCGTTCCTGCAGGGATACCGTTATCAGGGTCGCCCACAGCCGGATCGTAAACATAACCGCATACAGTACATACAAATTTTTGCATAATTTCCTCCTTTAGTTTTTAATTTTTCAAACTTTCGGCAATTTTATCTGCAACACACTTTAGTTCCGAAAGTTGTTCTTCTTTTAATGCAGATTTTATACATATTGAGTCATCAATAATTTCAGTGTTTTTCCAAGATTCAATCAATGTCTTCATTTGCCCCCCGCATGCCGGTGCCCAAGAACCGTTTTGCATCAGAACGATTTTTTTATTTTGTACATTGTGAGCGCTTAATGCGTTAAGTAAATTTTCCATTGATTCAAAGATACCCATATTGTATGTTGTTGTTGCAAAAACAATATGCGAATATCTGAAAACATCGGACAAGATATAAGAATAATGCGTTTGAGAAACGTCATACATTTTTATATTTTTTATTCCTCTCTCAGCCAAAAGTCCTGCCAAAATGTTCACCGCATTTTCCGTTCCTCCGTATACGGAAGTATATGGAATAAGTACGGATTTTTCCTCTGCCTCGTATTTTGACCATATATCATATTTTTCAATAAACAATTTGATATTATCTTTTATAATTAAACCGTGAAGAGGGTAAATTACTTTTATATCAAGTGCGGCTGCTTTTTTCAGAAGCATTTGAACCTGAGCACCATATTTCCCGACAATATTTGTATAATACCTTCTGGCTTCATCCAAATAATCATGTTCCCAATTAACCTCTGAGTCGAGGAGGTTTCCGTTTACAGCACCGAATGCACCGAAAGCATCCGCAGAAAATAAAGCCTTATCTGTTTTGTCATAACTAACCATAACCTCAGGCCAATGCACCATCGGAGCCGTAATAAATGAAAATTCGTGTTTACCGATATTCAGCGTATCGCCATCTTTTACTTGAATAACTCTGGAATCAATATCAAAATTGAAAAACTGCTTAATCATACTTAATGATTTTGCTGTACATACAATTTTTGCCTCAGGGAATTTCTTTGAAATATTCTCCAAAACCGCACAATGGTCAGGTTCCATGTGGTGAATAAAGATATAATCCAGATTTTGCCCGTCAAGAACTGCGGTAACATTTTCAAAAAACTGTTCCGAACAAGCCTTATCAACCGTATCAAATAAAACAGTTTTTTCATCTTTTAACAAAAACGAATTATAAGAAATTCCGTTCGGAATCGGATATGCACTTTCAAAAAGCGAAAGCCTTCTGTCCGAGCATCCTATATAAAATAAATCATCCGTAATTTTTCTTGTGTTATACATAAACTCTCCTTAAACAAACTCTGATTTTAATTATACAATAAATATTTTCCAAAACATCCCTTGTGTTTTAATCTTTAAGGACTACAATATAAGTGTAAGATTGACACTAGATAAAACCACAGGGATTATTAAAATGGCTAAAAATATAAGAAATATAGCAATAATAGCGCACGTTGACCATGGTAAAACAACACTTGTTGATTGTATGCTCAAGCAGAGCGGTGTATTCAGAGAAGGTCAACAGGTTCAGGAAAGAGTTTTGGACAGCAACGATTTGGAAAGAGAAAGAGGAATTACAATCCTTTCCAAGAACATTTCAATTGATTACAAAGGTACAAAAATTAACGTTGTTGATACTCCCGGGCACGCTGATTTTGGCGGAGAAGTTGAACGTGTATTAGGTATGGTGGATGGTGCATTGCTAATCGTCGATGCAGCAG
>JAFXYU010000177.1 GCA_017541565.1 bacterium
CTCCTGAATATGCCGCTGGGTGTTCTCCAACACGACAATCGCATCATCTACAACAAGTCCCACCGCCAACACTAATCCAAACAAAATCAAAAGGTTTATGGAAAAACCTATCATTGCCATAAATGCAAATACACCTATTAAAGAAACAGGAATTGCACAAAAAGGAATAAATGCCGCTCTTGCTGTTCCCAAAAACAGATATGTTACCGCACTTACAAGAATAACCGCAAGCACAATCGCACCTATAACCTCTTTAATTGATTCGCGAACAAACTCAGTGACATCATACTGAATGCGATATTCCATATCTTTTGGGAATTTTTTGCTCAGAACTTTCATCTTACCATTAATTCTGTTCACCAAATCAATCGTATTTGCATCCGGAAGTTGTGTTACTGATATCATTGCACATGGCTGCCCGTCTATAAGAGATTTTGACGAATAATTTTCAGCACCCAGTTCAACTCTGGCGACATCTTTTATCTTTACACTTGAACCGTCCGGATTGGATTTTATGATAATATTCTCAAATTCTTCAATTTCCTTCAAACGACCTTTTGTTCGCAAAGTGAATTTCATCATCTGAGGAGTTTCCATCGGTTAAACACCTATATTTCCTGCGGGAGTTTGAACGTTTTGTGATGTAATTGCATTACTTATATCACTCGTTGAAACACCTAAATTTGCCATTTTGTCAGGTTTAAGCCATATTCTCATGGAATAATCTCCGGCACCGAATACCTGAACTCTTGCACATCCCTTTGTTCTTGCAAGTTCATCCTTAATATAAAGAGAAGCATAGTTTGCAAGATAGAGAGCATCATATGTACCGTTTGGCGAACTTACACCGATAAATACGCATCCTCCACCGCCTGTTGACTTACGCACAGTAAGTCCGTATCGCCGCACTTCCTCGGGAAGTCTTGGTGTAACAAGTTGTAATTGGTTCTGAACGTTAACCAAATTCATATCGGGATCTGAACCGACTTCAAAATACACTGTAAGATTGTATGTACCGTTACTTGATTCAGAAGACATATAAATCATATCCTCCACGCCATTAAGTTGCAGTTCAATCGGCGCTGCTATTGTAGAAGTTATAACATCTGCATTCGCACCGCTGTATGTGGCACTTACGATAACCTGAGGCGGAGTTATTGAAGGATATTCTTCCAATGGTAAAGTTGTTAAACAAAGCAAACCTGCAAGTATAATAGCAAGTGAAATTACTATCGCAAATTTTGGTCGTTTTATAAAAAGATTCCCTGCCATAATACTAAGCCACCGCTCCTTTGCTATAATTTATTTTCCTATACCGGAAACTACTTTCTTAATTTTATTAATAATTCTCTTAAATATATTCGGTTTCTTCTTTTGAATTGAATTATCAACAGTTTTTTCGACTATCTTAACCTTACCTCCGGGAACAACCGACTGCAAACCTGTTGTCAATATTCTGTCACCGGCTTTCACACCATCATACACAATCCAGTTATTATTAACTTGTCCCATTGTTTTTATATATGACATTCTCGGAAGATTCTCTTCATCAAGAACGTAAACATACAAGCCTTCTTGGTTTTCCATTGTTGCAGACTGCGGAACTATCGGCATATCATCCTTTTTGTTTGAATAAATAACTACTCTTCCAAAACCGCCCTGCAAAAGTTCATCTTTGGGATTAGGGAAAGTTGCACGAAGAGTTATTGTTCCGGTTGATTCATCAATTTTATTATCATGAAAATCTTGAACGCCTTTAAATTCGTATTTTTGACCATTATTCATAATAAATTCAACTTCTCTGTTTGCATCCGGAGCGCCGTCAATTCTAACCAATTCCGCAAAATCTTTTGCATCAAGAGGGAAAGTTATATACATCGGATCAGAACTGTTTATGGTTGTTAATGGTCTGCTGTTCATTGAAACATAGTTTCCTACGGTTACGTCTATAATACCGACTCTGCCATCTACAGGA
>JAFXYU010000178.1 GCA_017541565.1 bacterium
AAAAGTTAAAGGGCGATACGGAAAATCCGGAAGTTGTTGTTAAAGCCGATGAAAAAGCAAAGAGTTCCATAATATTACAAATAATGGATGCGGCGCAAGATGCGCATTACAAAAAATTGATTGTTGCAGGTGAACCTCTTAATAAAAAAGAACAGAAAGAACTTGAAAGAGCAACACAATGCGCACAATCATCAAATACTCTGAACGGTGCTTCTACAGCATTGCCTACGGATAGCCCGTATGAGAATTGGAGTAACTAATGAGAGACAGTTTTAACGAAATTAATATAACACCGTTAACGGATATTTTTCTTGTTCTGTTGATAATTATGATGGTTATTGCACCGATGCTTGATCAACAGGGGCTAAATCTTGCAGTGCCGGAAGTAGTCAACAAAGAAGAAATAGCAAAAGATCCTAAGATAATGAACTTTTCGGTTACGGATGATAATAAATATTTCTTCGACGGATCGGAAGTTGCAGCAGCCGATTTGGAAAAAATTGTTTCGGAAAAATCAAAAGATTTTCCTGACGGTATGCTTATTCAGGTTGAAGATAATGCAGAACACGGTGCTGTGGTAAAATTGATGGACAGCGCAAGAAATGTCGGAGTAACAAGTATTTCTCTTGCAAGATAAAACAGAGGATTTATGTTTGAACCTTTTATCTGGATGTTTAAATTACCTAACTTCAAAATACATTTTTTGAAGTTGTTTGTTGTATCGGTTATACTTGCGATTCAAGCAATTATCCTGATTTTCCCGCTTATGGCATTGTTTTCGACTGCTAATTCTTTTTTCACATTCGCAATTTATACAATAATTGCAATTTTTGTATTTTGTGCGCCGATACTTTTTATACAGGGATACTACTGGGAGTTGACTTCACAAATAATAGACAGAAGTTCTGATATAATTTCAACAAATATTTATGCGAAAAAGGTACGGGAAATAAATAAAATAACCCTTCCTGAATGGGATGTAAGAAAATATATCTGGAGAGGTTTCGCATCAATAATTGCTACATCAATTATGTTGATTCCTTGGCTTGCAGTAATATGTTTGAATATTTCTCAAATAAGCCTTTATAACATGAATCCTGCAATAAGAGTACCGTTGATTTGTTTCGCATTTCTTTTTTACCTTCTGGTTCCTGGGCTTTTGTGGAACTATGCAAAAAGAGATTCCATTCTTGCACCTCTGAATATTCCAAAAGCAATTTATCTATTCGGCACTTACACAGGAAAATATATTCTGAATATTGTAATAATGTTTTTTGTATATGTTTTAGACATAATCATAACTTATATCTTGGATGCGGTTTTCAGATTTTCGCAAATAATAACAGGTATTACTGATACAAAAGCACTACTTTTTTCACTGTTAATAATAATCCCATATCTTATCTTAATGCTGGTTAAATGGCTTTATCTTGTACATATCCATGCGTACTTAATCGGGACAATAACCCCGGTCGGAAGAGAGTAATTTATTTTATCAGTTTTAGGCATAAATCATCAAAGACATTTACCGGCTTCATACCCAACTTAATTTGACGTTTAGCATCTTCAACAATTCCTACATGTTCTATAATATTTGTCATCTTAGGGTTTGTTTTTAATAATGACAGAATATAATTCTGAATGCTGTCTAAGATTTTTTCAGCAGAAAATTCTTTTGTTAAATCCTGTAATTTTTGAGAAATGTCAAAAACATCTTTTCTCTCAAAATTAAAATAGTCCGTAAAAATATTATCTATTAAAGAATAATCATACTCAAAAATTCCACCCGCAGGGACAAAAAAACATTGGGAGCGGGAAATTATTGTCGGCAATACGTCATCGACATATCTTGTTAAAAATATAAACGTAACACCTTCTTGCGGCTCTTCAATAATTTTCAACAATGAATTTGCAGTTTCATCCTGAAAATTCAAAGGATTAAGTCCTTGAAGATTCCCGTCATCGTCTCGGTCGCAAAAAATAAAAACCCTATGAAAATCAGATGCTGACATCAGAATGTCTTTTATCATTTGAGATTGTTTAACCGAAATGACCGTCTTTGATTCATCATTTTCAGGCTTACTATCCACTCTTGAAACAGTCATAATGGCAGGGTGAGTTCCTTCATTAATCCATCTGCAATTCAGACACTCGCAATCATCGGATTTGTCTTCTTTGCAATTCATGAGCCTTGCAATTTCAGTCGCTAAAACATATTGTGAGTCTAAATCATTACCATAAAACAATATACTCTGAGGTAAAGCACGATTTGATGCGGTGAGTGCCTCTGTAAAATAATTTGTTAAAAACGGATATTTATCTGATAATCGCACACTCAACCTCCGATATCATATCAACAACTTCTCCGGATTTTATCCTATACTCAACATCAAACAGATTTTCCTTCAATTTTACCAAATCATGCAATGAAACATTTTTTAAATCTTCTTTCAAATGGTATATTCTTCCTTCTTTAAAAATACCTGTTTTTCTTTTAATTTCATCAATCGAAGATGTCGATTTTACAATAATCCACTGCCTTAACATTGTCAAAATTGCACTCAATAGTTCGAGCGGATGTTTCTTATCAAGAACTTTTTTTAGTTCCATTAAAGCACCAGACTTATCAGCCTCCATAATACATTTTGTAATATTGAATAAATCCTGATTGGAAATACAAATTTCCTCAATCATATTTTTTGTAACAACATTTTTTGGATAAGCATTAAGTTTCAATTTTTCCAGTTCATTGTCAAACTGCCTCAAATTATTCCCAATTTGTTCAACAAACAATTCAAGCGCATCGTTTTCAATAGAGAGTCCTTTTGATTTTGCACAATTTTTTACCCAAGCACATATCTCTTTCGGGTAGAGTGTATTAAATGTAGAAAACTCTTTTGGGTTATACTTTGACAAAATTTTGTACAGTTTTCTTCTTGAATCAGGCTTTTTATTTTCACCTCTGGGAAGTTTTAAAACAAAAACAATATCAAGCCCTTCAGGATTATTTTTGAGTGCATCATCAATATCCTCAAGTTCACTATCCTCCAATGTAATTGATTCTTTATCTTTCTTATCAAGAAAATATTTCCTTACATTAATTACAAACAACGAATCACCAAACATCATTGGCGGGGTTCTAAGTACCTGAATCAAAGACTGATAATCAGGTCCATCCAGATTTTGGTAACACATGGACAAAAAATCAGGATTGAGTTTGGAGCGCATTTTTTCCAACTCCAAATCAATATTATAATCTTCTTCCCCGTAAAAAAAGTAAACTGCCATATCTGATATTTTACAACAGATATGGCAGTTTAGAAAGTTTAATTATAAATCATTATCTGCAAGATGCATATTCATTATATTTTGCCGTTTTAGACACAATTCCGTAGCAAACACCGGTAAGACGGGAGTTTAGAGCAAGCATAGTTTTGTATGTTTGACATGCGGTATTCATCGCATACATCATATCGTCAGCATCAACTTTTGATACCAATGCATCTTCTTGGTGATTATCTACTTTTTCCTGTGCATACTTTTCAACTAATAACTTGTCAATAAACTCTCTTGCGCCGATTGCCATAATCAATACTCCTATAAAATCTTGTGTTATACTGCATTTCAGATTTCAAGATACGAAAACTAAACCTAACAAAAAGTTCTTACTTTTCAGGTTTGGGTATTGTTTTCTCTCTTAAATATCTCTTATGTATATATAAAGTATTTAACATTAAAAAAATTGCCTTTTTGTTTGTTAATTGTTAAGAAATTGTTACAATAAAATTCAAAATAAAAAGGGGCATAATATATGCCCCTGACGTACTTAGAAATCTTAACTGAGTTTAATCTCCCGTTGATTTTTTGGAAAGAGAACAAGCCCCTCCTTTGACGAAAGTTTTGGAATTTGTAGTCCAATCATCTGTATATATTGACCATAAACAATCGTCATTAGCAGCAGGAAACATGTAGCCGAGTTCGGTTACGACAAATGTATAGGCTTTATGAGCATCTTTCGGAAGCCCTGATACCGCCGGATCAAATACGAGTTTAAATGAAGGTTCACCGACTTTTTTAGTCTGTACTAATCGTGCCATTTTATATGTAGTATCTGTCTTGCTCCAGTTTACTGCCGGATCATTTTCACTGAGAAGCAAAGCCTGGACTTTAGTATTATCTTTCATATAGCCAATAAGCGAACCCTGTGATGCCAGTGAAATTTCTGTATCACTTCCTGATGAATTTCCCGTCAAACCGGTTTTATATTCACTACCTGAGGTAATTCCGGATGGAACCAATATATCTTTAAAAATTAATGATTCATTCAAATATGTATTAATCTCTGTTTTTCCTTTTTCGGTATCACTCTTAAACGAATCATTAGATACAACATAAGCACGGGAACTGTTTTCGACGGTTGCCGCAAATTTTGATAATTTTACCCCTACCGTTTTGTATTGATAACTTGTAATCATAGCAGGCATAACGATTGCCGCAACGATACCTATGATAGCCATTGTAATAAGAACTTCCGCAAGTGTAAAACCTGATTTTAATTGTGATTTCATAATACTCTCCTATTTTTATTGCATACAAACTAATGCTTACACCAAAAAGCACAAGACAAATTTACCGCTCTCTACGGACCAAAATCTTTAAATGATACTTACCAATGGGGAAATTATATGCACATATAATCTGATATACTTATTATATATCAATACAAAA
>JAFXYU010000179.1 GCA_017541565.1 bacterium
CTGACAGAACCCGGAAAATCTGTACCAAAAACTTTTCTTTGAGCCGTAGTTAGCGGGATGAGTATGACATCATCCTGATCCATCGGACCTACTGTTCCTTTTGAGACAAGTGTACCGATTACTTTGAACGGAACGTTTCCGATTCTTATTGTTTTATCCAGAGAATTAACATCTCCAAATAATTCTGTTTCCACTGTTGAACCAATTATAGCAACCTTTGCCGCATTATTGTCATCATCTTTCGTAAAAGCACGTCCGTCTTTTATTTCATAATTTTTTACATACAAGTAAGGTGTTGTTATACCATAAACTGTTGTTTGCCAATTTTGATTGCCGTACATAGTTTGTTTTGAAGAACTCATCAGAGGTGCAACTGCTTCAATACCTCGGGCATTTCTTTGTATTGCATCCGCATCTTTAACGCTTAGTGTGGGTTTTGAGCCCATTCCCATTGATACTCCGCCTGATTTTGCAGATGCGGATCGTATAGTTAAAATATTTGAACCCATAGATTCCATATTTGATTGAACTTGCTTATTAGCACCGGAGCCTATCGCAAGCATGACAATTACCGCACCTACACCAATTATTATACCGAGCGATGTAAGCGCCGAACGCATTTTATTAACCTCAAGCGATTTTAATGCTATTACGAGTGTTGATTTAAAATCAATCATATTTTATAAAGTGAATATGTGACTTGGTTAACTGTCAAGAATTCACGATCTCCTTTCTATGTTTCACGGTTTCTTTGTTTGAGCCAATCTTCTTTCTTTAAATCTGAAATTATTTGTCCGTCTTTAAACTTGATTATTCTGTCTGTGTATTCGGCAATATCTGGTTCATGTGTAACGATTACAACTGTTTTACCAAAGTTTTTGTTTATATTTACAAAGAACTCCATGACATCAATGCTTGTTTTTGTGTCTAAATTACCGGTCGGTTCATCAGCAAGTATAAGCGGAGCATCATTCACGATTGCCCTTGCTATTGCTACTCTTTGCTGTTGCCCGCCTGACATCTGTGACGGCATGTTATTTTCTTTGTTTTCTAATCCTACGATTTTCAGAGCCTCTCTTGCTCGTTTAAACCTATCCTCTTCAGGAACTCCTTTATAAATCATAGGCATACAAACATTATTTAATGCTGAAGTTCTTGAAATTAAGTTAAACCCTTGAAAAACAAATCCTATTTTATTGTTTCTAATATCAGAAAGTTGGTCAGGTGTCATAGAAAAAACATCCTGTCCTTCAAGATAATATTCTCCGCTTGTCGGTTTATCGAGTGTCCCAAGCATATTCATACAGGTCGATTTTCCTGAACCGGAAGTGCCCATAATAGCAACAAACTCACCTTCATCTATCGTAAAAGATACGTCATTAAGAGCAAAGAACTCTTCTTCACCCATTTTGTACATTTTTTTTGCGTGTCTTACATCAATTAGTGTCATTTCCCTTATTAAATTCCTACATTGGCGGTCTGCGCATTACGTTATTTGCGGATTTTTTACTTTTATTACTTAATGACCCGACAATAACTTTGTCTTTTTCTTTAATTTCTTTTGATATAATTTGTGTTTTTGTGTCATCTGAAAGCCCCAGTTCTACATCATGTCTTTTGGGCCCTGCAGGTGTCATTATCCAGACTCCTTGTTTTTCATACTTTTGTGTATTGTCAGCAGGAGAGAATTTTAGTGCCTTATTATCTACACAAAGAACATCTTTTGCTTCACCGGTAATTATTGAAACATTTGCACTCATTCCCGGAATAGCAAGTCCGTCTGAATTATCTACCGACACGATAACTGTATATGTAACAACATTATTCGTTGTAGTTGAGGCTAAACGCACTTGCGTAACGTTGCCTTCAAATTTTCTGTTAGGATAGCCATCCAGTGTATATTCCGCTTTTTGACCGACTTTTATTCTTCCTATATCTGCTTCTGAAACACTTGTTTCAATCTGCATTTTCGTTAAATCCTGTGCTACTTCAAACAGTGTAGGGGTGTTAAAACTTGCTGCAACTGTTTGCCCAACATCAACTGCTCTTGAAATAACTGTCCCGTCAACAGGTGATGTAATTTTGGAATAACCAAGGTTTGTTAAATTATTATTTAAACTTGCTTGTGATGCATTCATTTCCGCTTTTGCGGCAGCAACATCCGCTTGTGCAGTTAAATAATTAGCGCGAGCAAGTTCGACATCATCTTTTGAAACATAATTTTTTGCATATAAGTGTTCATATCTTTGATAATTATTTTTTTTGTAAACCAAGTTGGCTTGTGCTTTTGCAAATGCCGCCTGTGCATTGTTTAATTTTGCCGTAGATTGGTCAACATTTGCTTGGAACAGACTCGGATCAAGTTCTGCAAGCAATTGACCTTGTTTTACTTGGGAGTTGTAATCAACATAAATTTTTGCAACAGTACCGGATACTTGTGTACCTACCGCAATTGTATTAATCGGTTTTATTGTTCCCGATGCCTCAACATATTGAGTAATTGTACCTCTTGTGACTTCTTTAGTTATATATTTAACAGAGCCGTTTTTGAATATCACAACAAGTATTATTATAATAATTAGTGCAAGTACACCGAATAAAATGTTCCGTTTTTTCATAATATCCTTTCTATAATTTTGAGGACTGTTTTTGCCACCCTTCTCCCATCGATTTTAAGAGTTCTTCGCGTGCAACATTATAACTAAAGACCGCGTCAACAAAGTTTAACTGCGAAGTGTTATAATTAGTAAGTGCATCCTGTAGTTCAACGTAATTGTTAAGTCCTACGCTGTATCTTCCGTCTGCCAGTTCAAAATTTTCTAATGATGCTTTAACTTTTGTGTTCATTATTGGAATTTTTCTTTCCAGTTGTCGCATGTTAATGTAATTGTTTTGAACTTCCCAATAAATGTCGGACTTTGCGGTGTTTACATTGTGTTTTGCGATGTTTAAATAGTTTTCGCCCTCTTTTATTTGGTAATGAATCCCATAGGGATTAATTGATCCGAGGTTTACGCCTGCTTTTAATTGAAGAGGACTTGAATATGTTTTCTCATTTTTTGTATATCCCCAAGTTAAACTGCCGTCAATTTGGGGAGCATACTGACGTCTTATTGCTTTAAGTGCTTCATCTTGGACTTTTACAAGCATATAATTGGCAAGTAAGTCGGGTCTGTTTTCCAGCGCCTTGTCAACAGCCTCTTGTTTTGATAATTGAAAGGGTTTAAACTCATAATCGCTAATAATGTCATTATGCTCTATTCCCGATGAAAGAAGTATAAGACCGTCTTCATTTCTTTTTAGTGTAACTTTCGGAGGCGTTGCCGTGTTAGCGGTTTCAAATTTTTTCTTGTAATCTGCCTTTAAGAAACCAAAACTTTCTGTATTTTCAACTACAAACGGTTTATCCTCTTCGTAATACATAGAGTTTTGCAGTGCTATTATGAAATTTAAAAGAGCATTTTGACCTTCAACAAGTTGTATTTTGGCATCCGCAAGATTAACTTCTGCATTTACTACGTCAATTTTTGATTTTAGCCCTTCATCAAACATTGCCTTTGTTCTTTC
>JAFXYU010000180.1 GCA_017541565.1 bacterium
AATAAGCGCAACATGGAGTACGAACTTGCATCCAAAAAGGGCTACAAGTTTTTGCATGTAAGCGTTAAAAGTATGCCTAGAGGACTTAATCCAAAATTCTTCTGGTGGGGCGTAAAGCTTGTTAAAGCAATTCTGTATTCCATTAGATACATAAAAAAATATAAGCCGAATGCCGTTTTTGCAACAGGCGGATATGTATCTGCGCCTATGGTTTTTGCTTGCATAATAACAAAAACACCTTATATGATGCATGATTGCGATGCAATGCCCGGGCTTGTAACAAGAAAACTGTCAAGACGGGCTAAATATGTTTCTTTGGCTTTTGAAAAAGCAAGGAAATATATTCCGAATAAACACGCTATTGTAACGGGTAATCCGATAAGAGAAGATTTTAAAACCGTTTCCAAACCAAAGGCAATGGAAGAATTGGGTTTAGAAAATTCTAAACTTGTTCTCGCAATTATGGGCGGCTCACAGGGTGCAAAATCCATAAACCACACTGCTATGGAGTTGATTAAGGAATTCTCTCAGGAACTCAACTTGCAAGTAATTTTTCAAACAGGAAGGAAAAATTATGAAGAAGTTATTGATTATTTAAAACAGGTTTATCCGGCATATGAGCAGGACAAAAATCTTCATATCAGACCGTATTTTGACAATATGGGTTCTGTTCTGAAGGTATCTGATATTGTTATTTCCCGTGCGGGTTCTTTGAGCTTGTCCGAAATATGTGCATCAAATGTTGCACCGATTTTGATTCCTTATCCGCACGCAGCTGCAAACCATCAGAGAATTAACGCAAAATTTATGCTGGAAAACGGCGCATGTATTTATATAGAAGATAGTGAATTAGACCCAAATTCATTAAGAAATATTGTAGTGGAACTTCTAAAAAATCCGATAAAAATGAACTACCTGAAACAAAATTCTTCATATCTTGCAAAACCTGATGCAACAGAGAGAATTGCCGAAATGGTAAAAAGCATTGCGAATTATTAATTAATAATTAAAATATGTTGATTTTTTCAAAATAACATTAAAATATAAATATACGGAGTTAAAAATATGATTAATTTTGAAAAATTCACAAACTATTCTCAGGAAATTATTTTTGCTGCAAATGCTAAAAAAGATTTCTATAAAAATACGGAAGTTCAGCCTGAACACATTGTGATGGCGATGATTGAGGACAAAGGAATCGCAAAAGATTATCTTGAAGAACTCAAATTACTCAACCAAAACTTTATTAATGCAATAGTTTCAAAGATTAAAGAATATCCGACAATGTCCGTCGGAAATGCCTCCCAGCAAGTATTTTTATCCCGCGATACGAATGCTCTTTTGGAAGTTGCTGTTCAGGAAGCCGAAAATCTTAAAGATGAATTTATCGGAATTGAATGTATTTTGATTGCTATGACAAAACTTGAAGGTGTAAATATATCGGAAGTTCTGAGAAAATTCGGTGTAAATACCAATTCGGTTTTGAACGCTATGAAAAAAATAAGAGGTAATAAAAAAGTGGATAATAAAAACGCAGAAGAAAATATGAAAGCACTTGAAAAATATTCAACAGACCTTACCGAACGTGCAAGAAAAGGTAAATTAGATCCGGTTATAGGCAGGGATGAAGAGGTTAGGAGAATTATTCAGGTTTTAAACAGAAGAACCAAGAATAATCCGGTTTTGATTGGTGAACCCGGAGTCGGTAAAACGGCTATTGTTGAAGGACTTGCTCAGAGAATAATAAGAGGAGATGTTCCGGAGAGTCTTAAAGAAGTAAAACTTATTTCGCTCGATTTGGGTGCATTAGTTGCCGGAGCAAAGTTCAGAGGTGAATTTGAGGAAAGGTTAAAAGCCGTACTCAAAGAAGTTCAGGAATCCAACGGTGAAATAGTTATGTTTATTGATGAACTTCATACGGTAGTCGGTGCAGGTGCAACAGAGGGTTCAATGGATGCGGGAAACCTTCTTAAACCAATGCTTGCAAGAGGTGAACTCAGAACAATAGGCGCAACTACTGTTAATGAGTACCGCAAATATATTGAAAAAGACCCTGCGCTTGAAAGAAGATTTCAACCCGTTCTTGTTGATGAACCGTCTGTGGAAGATACTATTTCAATTCTAAGAGGTCTTAAAGGTAAATATGAAGTCCATCACGGAGTAAGAATATTAGATAGCGCACTCATTGCCGCAGCACAACTTTCAGACAGATACATAACAGACAGATTTCTGCCGGATAAAGCAATTGACCTGATTGATGAAGCGGCATCCGCTCTTCGTATTGAAATAGATTCAATGCCGGAAGAAATTGATGTTATGCTGAGACAAAAAATTCAACTTGAAATTGAAAGAGAGGCGCTTAAAAAGGAAACTTCTCCGGAAAGTATTGCTAAAATAGACAAATTAACTTCCGAAATAGATGAACTCGGAGGTAAAATTGATGCTCTCAAGGCTCAATGGGAGGTAGAAAAAAATACGATAACGGGCGAAGCCGGAATAAAAGAGGAAATTGACAAAGTTAAGACTCAAATTGCCGAAGCCGAACGAAATACCGATTTGCAAACAGCCGCAGAACTCAAATACGGCAAATTAATGGAATTGGAAAAGAAGTTGCAGTCTATTCAAGGTAAAGAAAAGAGCGAAAATCGTCTTCTGAAAGAAGAAATAGATGGTGACGATATTGCCGCAATTGTTTCCAAGTGGACCGGTATTCCTGTTACAAAACTTGTTGAGAGTGAAATGCAAAAACTCCTTCGCATGGAAGACGTTTTGCATAAACGTCTAATAGGTCAGGAAGAAGCGGTTAATACCGTATCTGATGCAATTCGTCGTGCAAGGTCCGGTTTGAAAGACCCGAAACGTCCTATCGGTACATTTATTTTCTTGGGACCTACAGGTGTCGGTAAAACAGAACTTGCAAAAACATTGGCAGAGTTCTTGTTTAATGATGAAGATGCAATAGTAAGAATTGATATGTCCGAATATATGGAAAAACATAACGTTGCAAGATTGGTTGGAGCGCCTCCGGGATACGTTGGTTACGAAGAAGGCGGACAATTAACGGAGGCAGTTCGCAGAAAACCATATTCTGTAGTACTGTTTGATGAAATAGAAAAAGCCCATCCCGATGTATTCAATATAATGCTTCAAATATTTGATGACGGTCGTTTGACGGATTCTAAAGGAAGAACTGTTGATTTTAAAAACACGGTTATCATAATGACTTCTAATATCGGCAGTGACATTATATTAGAAGATTCAATCAATAATGCGGGCGGAAACTTTGAAGAAACTAAGGAAAAAGTTAATGCTGTTATGAGAGAAAGGTTTAAACCCGAATTTCTTAACCGAGTTGATGAAACAATTTTCTTTAAAGGACTTACAATGGCACAACTTTCATCAATTGTAGATATCCAAATTGAACACTTGAGGAAACTTCTTGCCGACCATAATATGTCATGTGAGATTACGGAAGATGCAAAAGAACTCCTTGCACGCAGAGGGTTTAACCCGATATACGGTGCAAGACCTCTGAAACGTGTAATCAGACAAATGGTTGAAAATCCGTTATCAAAACTGATTCTTTCCCAGAAATTTATTGACGGCGATTGTATAAAAATCGATACAAAAGACGATGAAATAGTCTTTGAAAAATAGAAGTCTGGTAACAAAAAGGGGCGCGAGGTAAAACCTCGCGCCCCTTTTTGATTGGTACTACATCGACAAAGAAAAAACAACCATTATACTCAAAATCAAAACGGTCATTACAAAAGCAAAGCCGACTTTTATTAACGGATTAAATATGAAATCCGATTTTGTATCGGGGTTCATTTTTTTCATTATGCTTTTTGTAAAATCAGGTTTTGTTTCGTTTTTTGTTTTGCGGAAAGAATCTTTCATCAATTTCCTGATACGATAAGTTTCTTCTAAGTCTTTGCGCGCTTTTTTATTGTTAATAGTGTATTTTTTGATTTTAATATTTTCATCCTGCGGGAGTTCATTGTCCACATACGCAGAAAGATTACTTTTGAAAGCACGGTACTGTTTGGCTTCATGTGATTGCATCGGATATTCCTCCGACTCTAATTCGTCATTCAAGTCTTTGAAAATTGAGGTTAAGATATTGTATTTTGCTCTGCAAGTCGGACATATATTAAGATGTTTCTCAACTCTTTCTCTTAAAGTGTCTGTTAATTCTCCGTCAATATAAAACGACAAAAGAATATCCATTTGTGAACAGGTAATTTCCATAATTTTCTCCTATATAAATTCTTTTAAAGCATTTTGCAATTTGAGTCTTGCTCTTGAAATTCTTGATTTTACGGTTCCGAGTGAAGTATCCGTAATCTTTGAAATATCTTCATAACTCAGACCTTCATATTCTCTGAGGACGATAACGATTCGGAGTTTTTGAGGAAGACTTAAAAGGGCTGCTCTTATCAGTTTGTCCATCTCTGAGAACAAACATTTTTCTCCGGGTTCGCACCCTATTTTGTCTTTAATTTCAAGAATCTTGTTACTGTCGTGTTCAATTTTTTCATCCGAGGCATGCTTTCTCAAATAGTCGTGATAGATGTTTGTGACGATATGATTAAGCCACGATTTAAAACACTTTGGTTCTTTTAGAGAGGGAAGACATTTTGCGGTTTTGAGCAGTGCATCCTGTGTTAAATCTGCAACATCCTGTCTTTTTTCCGTCAAATAACTGAACATTCCGAATACATTTCTTTGAATTCTGCGCAGCAACTCTTCCAGTGCTTTGATATCACCTTTTTGTGCAGAGGATATAATGCTCTCAAAATCCTTGTTTTTGTAGTCGGAATTAACCATGTCGTTTCCTTATTCTTTAGACATGATAAAAACTCAAATACCAAAATAAATTCCCTGACGGAAGGATTATATAGGGTAAAAATTCTTTTTGCGGCAAAAGAAAACAGGTCGGTTAAATCCTTCCTGTTAAGATTTTACACTAGCCGAAATATAAATAGCAATATAATTGTACAATAAAATCGGGTAAAAGACAAATAATAATATGGTCTATTCTTTACAAAAATTTTCCAAAAACAGATAAAAACATTCTAAATAAAGGTTAAAACCCATGCCCCGAGGGCATGACGGCAAATGTTAACTTATGTAACAATTATATATAAAATATATATCATTTTGTCAATTTTCTTTACATTTATGTTTTTATATATACAAGAGGACAATTATGAGCAGCATGAATTCTTTTGTAAGTAACAGTGAAGCAAACGCGTTGAAAGAGATGATATTCAATCGTGTTCGTGAACGTTCAAAAACAATGAATGAGGATGTTCAGGCTGATGTTATGGATGTTGCAAGAGAATCTTTTGTAAGCAAAAATAATCCGTTTTCACAGATAATGCAAAGTACGGCAGAGGCTGCGGCTAAGAAGGAAACTGAAATAAAAAATGAGTCCCATGAAGGAACCGGTTTTCCGCAAAGACAATTGAAAGCAAGAGCGGTTGAACAGGCAAGAGTTGTAAAGGACAATATTACGGCATCTGCTGTGCAAAATACAATGGATGAAGCGCGTGCTTCGCTTTCAAATAAACCTTCATTTATGGGTGCGCTTAACTTTTTGAACTCACAAGCAGCGGTATCAATGCACAGAACACCTTCGGGCAATTTCAGCGCGCTTGCATAGCAATCATTTTAAATAAGGGCAAGGATTGAAAGTATAATTATTGAAATTACCAGAGAAATTCCGACTGAAATCGGGAATGTCTTTTTCTCTTTGCGTTTTTCGGATTTCACGCTGCAATATTGTTTTTTTGGTTTTTTTGCTGTTTTTTCTTTTTGTTTTTCCGTGTTACTAATCATTTTATGTTTCAAGAACCTATGTACGCAGTCTTCCTACCGCTACCGCAGTTGTTAACATGTCATTATTGGTGGAAACTATTTTTGCAAGACTCTCGTAGTTTCTTGTCGTGGAAATTGTGTTAATCATTTCTTTGATAACGTTTGTGTTTGAAAGTTCAAGCATACCTTGTTGTATAACAAATTTTTCCGATCTGAGTTCAGGATTTTCGTCGGGGCTTTTTGGTATAAATCTTGTATCGGAGATTTCAAACAGGTCATCTTTATCGGAGAAGTCCCAGATGCCGATTGTCTGCATCGGGATTTTTTGGTTTCCGGTATTCATTTCTATATTTCCGTTTTCACCTATAATGATTTCAACCTTATCCCTCATAAGTTCGGGGTCTAAATCTTCCGGAATCATTCTGATGCGGCGGTTTTGAATATCAAGTACATATTCACCCTGTTTTGTTACAAGGTAGTCATCACTGTTTCGGGTAAAAGAGCCGTTTCTTGTGTAAGAGATTTTACCGTCAGTATTCTGAACTTTGAAAAAACCGTCTCCTTCAATTGCCAA
>JAFXYU010000181.1 GCA_017541565.1 bacterium
CTGCCATGTTTGATTCCGAGCTGTACCCCCAAGATAAAGATGGATAAGCAAATAATAACAATGTGTAACCAGTTAACGTCAGTATAAATTTCCTTACCATAATTCATAACCTACTACTCCCTATCCATCAGCATCCTAGAAGTTTCTTTAACAATAGTTTCATCGACCTCTGCACAGCCGTTTAATTCGGCTATGCTGATACTATTGCAAATCAAATGTTCCAATCGTCTGGTGTTACCACGACAAGCTCCCAAATAAGTTAATGCTAATTCAGGTTTTTGTCCTGCTCCGGCGATAATATCTTTGACATCATTTAGCACCAGACCATCCAAATATTTTTTATACATAACTCTTGAATAAAGTTGGTCATACTGATTTTGTCGACCTCTCAAATTCTGCAATAAAACATCTCGCCCGATTAAAAGTAATCCGACATTAGTTTTATCGTGAATTGCACGAGTTATTTCTAAAGCTTCTCTGCGAAGATTTTCTGCTTCGTCTACAATAATTAATCTTCCGGAACCTTTCAGCTTATCAATGACTTCTTTCATCAAGCTGTAAGCACTTCCTTTACAAGAAAGTCCGAGTTTTTCGTGTAATTCCAAAAGAATGGAACGAGCAGTATAACTGTAATTGCTTTCAATCAGAATAGCATCCATATACTTTTCAACATACAATTTAGCAGCAACCGTTTTGCCAAGTCCTGCTGCACCGACACAAACACCGATTCTGCCTCTAGTATGACAAAGTCGTGCAACTTCAGTTATATACTGTAAGATTGAAATATTTTTAATTGGTAAGTTCCAATTATTATAACGAGCTTTTTCCCTTTTAATGAAATTTTTGATTTTTTCAATAACATTTTTATCATCAGCGTTATATACATCATTTTTCCATTGACTGATAGTTGCCGGAGAAAGTCCTGTCGCTTTTGCGACATAGGAATTCGTCAAATCGTAGCTATCCATTAGTTCTTTTAATTCGGCTTTTGTTTTATCCATTTACAACGACTCCTTTTTCTTGCTGATTTCCACGTTCGGCAAGCTTCTTTTCAGTTGCAAATAAATAAATTGTCCGTTCTTTCTTTTGCTTAGAGACTCCTAGAAGTCCTTTTAAATCTTGCTTGCCATGTTGCTCCATCTCTTTACGTTTACGGACAGCCTCATCCATTTTTGTGTTGGCAATTTTCGTTACTTGTGGTGCTTCAGTTTCCTTTTCAACTTGGAAATAAGCAGCTTTATAATTCTCACATTTTTCCGTAATACTAATTTCTCTTGTTTTTTGTATATATGATTTTGTGAGTTTAATATTACGTTTCTTAATTGCCATCGCAGTCTTAAATTCTTCTTTTGAAATCTCGTCAGCATGAAGTGCTGCGACAGCATCTACAGCCTTTGCAACTCCGACAAACTCATCATTATCGACTTTAAACACCCAAGCTTCTTTGAAATTTTGAGGATCACGCCTCAAATAAACTTTTAAATTGGTGCAGTTTAACATCCAATCTGACCAATAAGTAATGCCGAGTTGTCTGTCTTTTATGCCGTTTCTGCCAACCGAAAAATTCCGAGAGATTCGGGTGCAGAATAATTTTAGAGCTTCGTGCGAAACAACAACTTTTTCTTTAAATTCTTCTTTGAATAAAGCATCCGGACTTTTGCCGTTTAAAATTTTGCTTTCATAGGAGGGTCTTTTATTTAAAATATTAATAATAAAATCATCAAATATTTTTTTGAATTCATCAAAATTAAGAATATCACCTTTTTTTATTTCCTCCGCAAGTTTCTCCGGGCGTTCGACAACATTCCCACCACGATAACCGACACAATGCTTTGACAAAAGTTCCTTAATCTTTCTAAAATCACGTTCGATAGGTTTTGTTTGTGCATTATATGGCAGGGCAAAATTTACGTTTACATTTAATTCTGAAAGCATAGATGTCGTTCTTACTTCATCAGCCTCAATACGCACTCTGCCCCCTGCGAAGTCTTTGCAACGATAATCTTTACCATTATCAATGATTACATCTTCAGGCAGTCCGTATTCTTGAGCAGCATAATAAAAAGTTTGAAAAATATGGTCAGAGTTTGGTGTTCCTGTTTGTAAGTACCAACCGAGCCATTTTCCCGATTTATAATCTCTCCACGAAGTTACCCATGGAAATACTACTTTTCCGTCAACTTCACAAGCTATATCTATTTGTGCGTGGTCGGATACCCAAACTTTACCGCAAGTTATTGTTGAATAATCTCTATTTATATATCCGCCATATTTCCGATTCCAAGCCGTCTGACCATATCGTGCCATATAAACAGCTTGTTTTGAGAATTCATTATCCAATCTGCGTTTAAATGCACTACTGCTTGGAAATGTTTCCCTGTCAAAATTTTCGTAATTTCTTATTGCATAACCTAATGTGGAATCCCAACAAGTTTTAAAAGAGGGTGCTCCCTCATCTAAGTATAGATTTCTAAAATAATCAAATAAATCATCACTTACAACACTTCTTCTAGCAGTCTTGCCATACTTTGCCAAAAGACCACTTACACCTTCTTCAAAATATCTGCGTTTCATTTTCATAAAGCAGGGATAAGAAGTTGTGTCACTTGGATTTTCAATATTCCAATTATCAATAAAATCCATAAGTGCAGCACCTTTTAATTTGCCGGCTTTATTAATGATTTTTAAATATTTTTCGGCTTGCAATTTTGCCCAATAAGGTGCTTCCGAATATTTTCTCTTTGTTGGAATGATATTATTTAATTTATTTAAAGCATATTCGGGTAATGAATTTTCATGTATAAAATAATTTGAAACTTTGCCATCACGCTCAACCCTATAATTCAGTAATCCATTTCTGCAATGTTCTTTCAGCGTTTTTACAGTAAGTCCAACTGCTGAACTAACATCAGAAACTTTATACCATTTTATAGTTGTTTGTTTCACTATGATTCGACCTCATTTGCATTCTTAAAAAGGAATGAAAATAGGTACTCATCAATAGGAGTATAGTTGCGTTTGCCCTCGATATGTTTATAAACGAGAGCTTCTGATACGTTTACATTCGCTGCAATATCAGCAATCTTAATGCCGTATAATGACACGATAAATAAACGAATAAATCTTTTCTTGCATAAATCACATTTGCACATAAAAGTTTCCTCGCTTGGGGTAGTGATATATTGGATATATACATTACCAAGCTAACCTATTTTCTATTTTTTGTAACCCCACAACTGAATACCGTCAGTTGGGTATAAATATTGCTGATAAATTCATCAAACAATATCTATATAAAAATAATTATAGATAAATTTTGACATAATAAAAGGGCTGTAATGCTTGCTCTGTCTAAATTTGGACAAACAGGCGAAAACATTTTTTACAGATAATTTGAAGTAAAATTTTTGTATTTTTATGACCTCTGAAAAGCAAAAAAATCGTTTAAAATTGTCTAATTTTAGACAGCAAAATATTAAGAAATATTACAAAAATCATACTAACAGACTACTTAAATCAAAAAATCTCTCTTCAAAATTTTTGTTTCTTTTCCAAATTGCTTCAGCAATTTTGTGATGCATATTTATTAAAACGGAATTATGAGTAAACTGTCTTAAAAGATAATAATAAACTTTTTTGTATTCGGCTCTATCATTGTGTGCGAGTCGTTCTTCTTCTGATTTAAAAGGATATTTTGCAACATACACTTTATTGTTATACATATAAAGGTTTGCCTCTTTTCCCATAAACTTCGGGTGCTTTGCAAACTGTGGTTTATTTATGTATAAGGATTCTAGTTCTTTATACTGCCGTTCATAAATTTGAGTACGGAAGTATCTATAAAATTTTAGAACCTGCTCTTCCGCCATTCCTGCTTGAAATGCTGCTTTATAAGTCGGAACATCTGCACAATAACTCCGTATCATCAATTCTATTATATGTTGCGGATAATATATAAATAATGAGTTGCTGACAATTTTTGTTTCTTCAGAATCATTCTTAAAAGTATAAACACCATTATTTAAAACCAGTTTATCTGCCGATAAAAAGGTGTTTAAATCCTCTTTCAATTCTTTGGAATCAATCTCTGAAATTAACAGGATTTCATCAAAAGTAAATTTGTTAAGTCTACGGCATAACTTTAAGATTTGGTCGCTCATTTAAAAGTCCTTTCAATGTATCTTCGTCTAATATTTTGATTTGATTTGTATTCGCAAGATTTTCTATTCGATTAACGAGTTTAATTATCTGCCGGAACTGATTTTCTCGTGTTACAAGATATTCAATTCCATCAGGTGTAAATGATAATTCTGAAAGTTGCTGTAGAATTAATTTAATGTCTTCTGCATCAAATCTTGTAAACTTGTAACTCTTGTAAATCCTGTCACACAAATGAGGAAGTGCGGATAATCTTCGCTCTATGTTTTCCATACCGACTAATACAAGAGGACACTTTGTTGTGTCGTGTAAATCTCTCAAAATTTCAATAATATTTTGCTTTAATAAATAATCGACTTCATCAACTATTATTACTTTCGGATTTTTCAGTAATGATTTTTCTATGTATTCATAATTTGACTGCGAATGCCAACTTGGTATAATATCCAAATCTTCAGCCATTTTTGATAATAGCCACGATTCAGTCATTCCTCTTGCTGCCCTAACATATACAGCATCATTTCTTGCTGCCCACCATTGAATCGTCTGTGTTTTTCCGAGTCCGTACTCGCCATAAACTAAAGCTATCTTTGACATATTAGGTGGCAGATTCTTCAGCTCTTCCATTAGTGCTACAAAGTTTTTCACGTTTTTTGTTTTAATAAATGTCTTTTTCATAGTTCGTCTCCATATATATTTTGGTACTCATCACTCAAAATGTAGTCAGCAAGCCATTCCCTGTCCTCTCGATTTGTGCATCCGTTTTTAATCAGCCATTCGTATTTCTGATAATTATTCTCAAATAACGGCTTGTTCATTTGTTGTTCTCTTGGAGTAAGTTTCCGTTCACGTTTCGACTTATTCGGTTTAAATTTCTCAATCTCAAGCGGAGGGTTGTCCCGTTTTATTTCTAGAAATTGTAAGTCTTCAGCAGGGTATATTTGTTTAACGATTTTTTCAACTCTTTTTTTATGCTGTTGCTGCTTGATATATTGCTGTTTGTATTCTTCCATATCCTTAACACTTCCCAAAACATTTGCCATCGGATGTGTCTTAACAACTCTTTCCGCCTCGCATAAATATTCGCCTCTTGTGGAGTAAACATATATTTTCGATAAATCAAACAAGCTGTATCGTATGTTTACTTTATCCCGAAGTCCGAGCAGTAAATCATTCCTGTAATGTACATTTAAGAACGTAATTCCATGTTTATTAATCGTCCTCTCTTTTGTTTCCATCATCAAATCGTTTAAAAGTGTAATCGGAATGTTTTGTTTTTGAACACTTCTTAAACACTCATTAATCGTCATTTTTTTATCGTGCGGACAAGCTTGTGAATTATGAAATTCTAACCAACCATTTATATATTGAATTGCCTCATTAATAGTCGGAACATATCCTTTGGTTATCTGCTCATGGAACTTTCTATGTAAATGTTCGCCACGTTTCATCCACGCAGGTTTATCTTCTATTGATGTGCCGATATAACTCGGCATTCCTTTTTCCAATTCTTCTTGAAATTCTAAAAAGAATCGTTCAATAACTTTTGCTCTCGCATTGTAAGGTTTAGCAAAAACGGAGCGAATGCCAAGATTAGCATACACTCCGTTAAAGCCCTCCTCCTCAAAATCACAGTTTTGAAAAAACTTCGCTTTGAATCCTTTTCCGTTATCTTGATAAACAACTTTCGGAATAATACCAAGATTAAGAATTGCGTTTCGTAAAGCAGATGCAATACATTGCGTGTTTTCTGTCATCATAATCTCGTATCCGACTAACGCAGAAGATTTCCAATCTAAAAAACCGACCAGAGTTGCTCTAGCCGGTTTGCCTGTCATTGGGTCTTGAACCAAGAAGTTGAGAACGTGACCATCTGCGACTAGCACATCCCCGACATCTATTAATGAAATATCTCTTTCGATATATGCTTCAGCTTTATCGTGATATGCTTTCTC
>JAFXYU010000182.1 GCA_017541565.1 bacterium
AAGATAAAGATAAAATAATTCTACTATAAACACTTTTTTAAAGTAATTATAAAACTCAAAAACTTTCATTAAGAATGTAAAATTTATTTCATTTTATGATGACAAAAATATTATGTTTGGTTATGATTATTTTATAAAGACTGGAAAAAGGAGTTTTGGCTCGTGGTTGATAAGAAGATAGAAACAGTGTACCCAATACAGAGCGCACTATCAAGAGATGATGACGCATTTACTGCATTGTCAACATCGGCACTTCTGGCAAGAAGTTCTGTTCCGTATTCTCACAGAAGAATTGCTGACAATTACGTTATAATTAAAAGGGTATACCGTTTTCAGGCTGTACAAAGCAGAATTAATAACGCAGAAATTCAGTTGCTTAAAAAATACGATTTTAATACATTAGAATTTTCAACAATAAAACAGGTAAATGAAGAATTGTCCTATCTTAAAAAATGGGCAACATCAGGGAACGAACTTTTAAGAAAAGATGCTGACAGTTTGCTGCAAATCAGATGCAAAGAATTAAAATACATAGTGGCAAGCAGATATTCTACTGTAACAAATGAAATCTACAACGGCTATAAAGCCCTCGAAAGATATTTTGAAGAAATTTCCAAATTTTATTCACCAATTTGTTAAGATTCTTTAAGCATTTGGCAATTTTTTATCTTGTCGTGTTTTATAATTACCGGAAGGTAGTATCCCAATGAACATTAGTACAGTAAATATGAATATGACAAAAAGCCCGGGTTTCAGACATAATAATCCTTGGGCAGACAGTCCTTACAACATGCCTCAAAAATTATTGATTGCAGGTACTACCGCTCTCGGAGTTGCCGGTAGTATGGCATTGCTTGCTAAACATAAGGGATACTCACTTGCGCCAAAAAAAATGTTAAAAAACATAAAAAACAGTTGGTGGAATAAAGTGGAATTTGATGAAATTCCGGTAATAACAATCGGAGCCGGTTCCTGTCTCGGTGGGTTAGCAGGCGGATGTATTGTAGACAAAGATAAAGAGAACAGGAAGGCAAAGCTTCGGGAAACACTACTACAAATCGCAAATATATCAATACCTATTATATTTGTTGTTTACGCAGCAAAACTTGGGAAAAACCTCGGTAAAAAATATTTGGAAAAAGGCTCTAAAGAAACATTAAGGACAAAATTGCCGAAAGCAATATTCGGAATCGGCGGATTGTTTGCGGGCGTATTTTCTGCAAATATAGTTGCAAACAAGATTAATGAGAAAATATTTAATAGAGGCAAAGGACGACCGGTTCAAGCAAGCGACTTCTCGGCTCACCTTGATGATTTTTGTGTTGCTGCACAACAAATCCATGATGGCGGATTAGTACATGCTATATCAAGACTGGTTCCTGTAGCATTAATGGTCGCAGGTAGTGAAGTCGGCAACACTTGCACTTCAAATGTTGATTCATAAAAGTATAATTTATAAGCGCAAAGAAGCGGATCGTGTTACAATCCGCTCCTTTGCATAAAACTCTTATTATCCCCATTGTCGATGCAGTAATTTTCGGCTATTTCTACACTTCACCCCCCGAATAAAGGTAAATTAAAACAGTTATGCCAAACCTAATGCTTTTTTGTACCAAGAGAACGACTCAACTTCTGAACCATTAAACGTTGTCTTAACTTGCTGCTTCTTGAGGTAATTTTCAAATTCATCATTAAAGGCAGACTTAACTGTTTTTGTTTCTTTTGAAACTAATTTCATTTCATTTTCTCCTATGTTAGTAACGTATATATTGATTTAGTATTATATTATTTCAGTTATTTTTCTGCACTTTACAAAACAATTCTATCATAAAGAAACAATACTCGCAATTAGTATGTAAAGATTTGTAATGATTTTTGACAAAAATTATTCTCCGGTATTATTTACTTATTTTCGGCATGTAATTATTAAGAATTATTTATAAAATCTTGTCTTATCCTTATGTTTTAGGTACGCTTGTTTTGTACGCAAATTTTAAGGAGAATTGTGCATGTATAATGTGGCTATTATCGGGGCAGGACCTGCCGGAATATTTTCGGCTTTGGAAATAATAAAACTCAAACCGGAATGGAAGGTTGTATTAATTGAAAAAGGACAAAGAATTGAAAAACGTAAATGCCCGATAAGAGAAGGGTCTCCTAAATGCGTAAATTGCAAACGCTGCGGACTTTTGTGCGGATGGGGCGGAGCAGGTGCTTTTTCCGACGGAAAACTTACATTGACACCCGATGTCGGCGGTCATCTTGTTGATTATATGTCAAGAGAGAAAGTTGAAGAATTAATAAGTTATGCAGATAATATGTATCTGGAACACGGTGCTACAGATGAAGTATTTGGCACTAATATGGAAACTTTCCGAGAAATCGAGCGGCAAGCCGTATTGGCAGAATTAAAACTTGTACACTCTCCTGTCAGACATTTGGGAACAGAGAGAAGTCTTGATGTTTTAAAACACATGCAGGATTTCCTTGATGAAAGAATTACAATTCTTAACAATGTCAGCGCACAAAGTCTCGTGGTAGAATGCGAACAAGTAAAAGGAATAGTTCTTGATAACGGCGACATAATAAAAGCGGAATATACGATTATTGCGCCCGGAAGAGAAGGCGCAGACTGGCTTACACACGAATTTGCAAAAAACAAAATCGGTATGGTAAATAATGCCGTAGATGTGGGAGTTCGTGTTGAACTTCCCGCCCCGGTCTTTGCACCGCTGACAGATAAACTTTATGAATCAAAACTTATCTACCATTCACCGACATTTGGTGATGAAGTTCGTACATTTTGTATGAATCCGAACGGTGAAGTAGTTCAGGAAAATTATAACGGCATTGCTACGGTTAACGGTCATAGTTACGCAAATATTAAAACCAATAATACAAACTTTGCACTGTTGGTCAGCAAGAAGTTTACCGAGCCGTTCAAAGAACCTATCGCATACGGTCAGCACATTGCAAGTCTCGCAAACATGCTTGCGGGAGGTATACTGGTTCAAAGATTCGGCGATCTTCTTGAAGGCAGAAGATCTACACCTGACAGAATCAAGTCAAGCATTATTACACCGACACTGGCTTGCGCAACTCCCGGAGATTTAAGTTTAGTAATCCCTTATCGACAGATGAAAAGTATTATTGAAATGCTGTTCGCACTGGATAAAATTGCTCCAGGCACGGCATCAAGATACACACTCCTTTACGGCATAGAAGTTAAATTCTATTCGGCACGCGTAAAATTGACAAATGAACTCGAAACTGAAGGAGTTAAAAACTTATTTACGATAGGTGACGGTGCAGGTGTTACAAGAGGACTAATTCAAGCCTCCGCTTCCGGCGTATACGTTGCTCAAACAATTTGTGCTAGAGGTTAGGGGTAAATAGAGTAAGATAGTTATTTTTTAAATCTTATAAAAGAAGGGCGAATTTGTTAAACAAATTCGCCCTTCAAAATACTGAACATTAGTAAAAGAAACTATTTTACAAGTTCTTTGAATGATTTGCCAGCTGACCATGCAGGAACAGTCTTAGCAGCAATCTTCAATTCTTTACCAGTTTGCGGATTTCTGCCGATTCTTGCAGCACGTTTACGAGCTTCCCAAGTACCAAAACCAACCAAAGTTACTTTTTTACCTTTAGCAACTGTTTTTTGGATGATATCTAATGTTGCTGACAATACATCTGAAGACATTTTTTGAGAAAGTTTAGTCTTCTTAGAAATCTCTTTTACTAATTCTTCTTTGTTCATGATAAATCTCCTATATCTTTCTACTCTCTGACGCTTATAATCTCAATTAAGACCATTATAGGCTGCTGCCATATCCGTCTTTACTGGGATTCAACCGCCCTATGCTCTTTATTATACACGTCTTGAAAAAATTTGCAAGCATTTTTTCTAAAATTTACATTCTGTAATGATTTTACCCGATTTTGTACATATTTAATATTTCATTTATATAAAAAATATGATATAATTTTGCTCAGTTAGATATCATATTAGGAGATAGTATGGCAGAATTAATTAAAAAAATATATCCGTTTTTAGATGGTTTAATCATTGTATTCATGAGTATGTTTGCTTTTACCAATTTTATAGAAGGAACAAAACCTTTGATATTCATTATTTTGTGGTTCCTTGTTTTAACGATTACGATGTTATACATCAAGCAATTTTATGAAGCGAAAAATGACAAACTTTCAAAACAGATTTGCACGCTTTTTGAAAGTATTGCCGTCGTATTCGCAATAACGGCAATACTGGTCATGTTCTCAGGAATAAACTATATTGCATACATATTGCTGACAATTGCATTTGCCGGAATGTTTTTGGGGATAATTCTGGTTCGTGTAATCACTTTATTAATATCAAGATTTCTTACACGAACAAAGAATGTTCTGATTGTAGGTGCAGGACAGGACGGGAAATTAATTGCAGAAGAAATTCAGCAGCATCCCGAGTTACACTTAAATGTTGTCGGATTCCTTGATGACAATATGAATAACCTTGAAGATGAAGATTCTTCAATACCGATTTTAGGCTTAACCTGCGACTCTGAAGCAGTTATAAAAGACAACAATGTTAAAGTTGTCATAATTGCCGTAAAATCCAGAATGGATTCAAACATACTAACAGACTTGGTAAGAGGTATCCCGCTTGGTGTAAAAGTTTGGCGTATGTACAGATTTTATGAAAAAATTACACATAAATTTCTCGTATCAAAAATGTCTGTAAATTGGCTGTTTTATGATTGCGTAAGAAAAAAAGCATTATTTTACGCATATGTTAAACGTCTTTGTGACATTGTTGCTTCAATACTTATTTTGATATTAACACTTCCTTTGACAATAATCAGCATCATTGGAATTGAATTATCGGATTTGGGACCTGTTTTCTTTACTCAAACAAGAATAGGCAAATTCGGTAAACCGTTCAAAATGATAAAATTCAGAATTATGTACCAAGACGAAGTAGAGGATGATTTTGATGATGATGTTACGGAAGTGCGCTCGGATGATAAGAGAATGATGCCGTTTTGCAGAATTTTAAGAAAATTCCACATAGACGAAATCCCTCAAATGATAAATGTACTAAAGGGTGAAATGAGTATAATAGGACCAAGACCGGTCAGAGAGGAAGTTTTTGAAGAAAATAAAGCAAGTTTACCTTTCTGGGAATGCAGAAACTGGGTTCGTCCGGGATGGTGCGGTTGGCAGCAGCTTATTGTCAATGATCCGCCGGCTGAGGAAAGATTGGGTTTGGATTTATATTATATAAAACACAGACATCTTTGGTGGGAATTTGCAATATTTATAAAATTCCTTGGAAAAGTAATAATAGGGAAAGCAAGAAATAAATAATTAATAAGAGCGGGTCTTCTAGTCCCGCTCTTTTATTTCTTTCCAACTAACCATCGCCTGATACGAACTCCTGACTAGCGGATTTATTTGATAGTTATTAAAACCGACTTTCTTTGCAAGGAGTCTCAATTGTTCAAATTCATCGGGAGTATAATATTTTGCAACTTCTATATGCGCTTTGGATGGTTGGATATATTGACCGATTGTTACAATATCAACCCCCGCATTTTTTAAATCTATCAGTGTTTCTTCAATATCGTTTATCCCCTCGCCAAGACCTACCATAAGTCCTGATTTTGTTACAATATCCGAATTTTCTTTTATATATTTTAAAACCTTAATTGATGTATTATAATCACCTTGCGGACGCGCTGTCTTAAATAAATTTTTAACGGTTTCAATGTTATGGTTGAATACCTCGGGTTTAGAAGAAATAATTGTATCAAGTGCATCCTCTCTGCCTTTAAAATCAGGAGTAAGAATTTCAATTTTGGCATTCGTAATTTTTCTGATTTCATCAATACAGTTTTTAAAATGCCCTGCACCGCCATCAACCAAATCGTCCCTCGTTACGGAGGTTATAACCGCATATTTCAGACCAAGTTCTTTGACAGCTTCCGCAATATGTTTAGGTTCTTCCAAATCAAGAGGAAGCGGCTTTGCGGCAGAAATATTACAATAACGGCAATTTCTTGTACATACGTTTCCCATAATAAGAAATGTTGCAGTGTTTTTAGCGTAACATTCCGCTTTATTAGGACATCTCGCACCCTCGCAAACTGTATTAAGGCACTTATTTTTAAGAATCTTTCTTACCGTTTTTGTTTTTTCCGTATCAATAATAGGACGTTTTAAATACTCAGGTAATCTTGGCATACTCCCTCCAATTTGATAATAACATAGCAAAAAAATTTTTTACAGGTTTTATAACAAATATAGGAGATATTAATGCAGGTTTTACCGATTCAACCATACTATACAACAAGAATAAAATATACTCCCTCTTTCGGGCATAATATTACTAATTCGGGCGAAAAGGTTGTGCTTGCAGGTTTGGGTGCTCTTTCTGCAGCAGGGATTACTGCTGTTAATATGAGAAAAGGGAAGCTTTCACACCTGACGGAAGAACAAAAAACCGAAATCAGAGAGCTGAGATATTACTCAAAAAAATTCAACTTTAATCTCTCCGATGATATTGAAAACATTATTGCCTCAAAAACAACTGACTTGAGTGAACTTGAAACAAAATACTTTTTAGAAGTAGAAAAACTAAGAAAGAATATTGCACTTAACAAAAGTGAAAATACAAAAAACTTCTGGCTAAATAATAAACCAATGCTAGATGCATTCAAGAAAGAAATTATACAAATCATTAATTCCCCCAACTGCAAAATTAGCGACAAAAACATTGTTCATTATCTTACAATGGTTAATTATGCAAACAAAGATTTGGCTTATTACGTTTTTTCTGACGAAAACAGAAGCAAAAACTACAAAAACTATTTAAATGCCATGTATAATATGACAAATAATGAGGAAGATTTTCCCAAAATTAAAGTGCTTCTTGATGCAGGTATAAAACCAGCTGACCTTTGCTATTTCCTGGAAAACTTCAGGTATCACCCGTTATCGAACAAATCACCTGATGAAATCAGCGGATATTTGAAACAAATAAAAGAGCAGGAAAATCTTGCACGTAAAAATCCTGATTTATACGAAAATGAATTTTGTGACATGAAAGACCAGATCGGGGCATTTTTTTCATCCCCTGAAGTGATATATAGGATGATGCTATTCTTAGATACATTTAAAGATAAAGGTTTATTAAATGACCTTTTAAGAATGCGCTTTGGCGATGCATACGAGTACTTGGAAAAACTAGAAAATTTATTTGCAGAATATCCTGTATTAATAAACGGCAAAGAGGAAGATATTGAATTTGATGAATATGGACGCATTATTAATACAAACGGTGCAGATATAATATACAAAAATAATGACGAATATCTGAAAAAATTGATAAATTCCAAAAATCCGGACGGAAGCGAACTTACTTCTAAACAAAAATTAGATTTGATTAAAAATATGGAAAAATTTGCATATTTATATGAATCTGACGAAGCTTTTGACAACACTGTACAAAATGGTGTAATTAATGAAACTGAGATTAAAGACAGATTAATAGAGTCAATAATTTTGTTAGCGGATTGTAACCAATCTGTAAAACTGTCAAATAAAGCAAAAAAAATATTAAACAATTTGAGCAATGAAAAACTACAACTTTTATCAAAAAATCTTATCGAGCAAAACGAAAATTATTCTAAAAAATTAAAAGAAGACGGAGAACAAGACTTTGAAGCAGTTTTGTTTACTACAATGATAAACTATGCATTAACAGATAATTTTAAGAAATTATTAAACGATACAAAAATGGTGGTCGGCTCTGCAAACAATACAACCAAATTATTTTTTGAAGCATATAATTTGGATTATAACAAATGGCTGAATATTAAAAACACAGCACATTTTGAATACACGGACGGCAATATTAACCGGCTAAATCAAATTTCTGATGAACTTATAAAAGACATTGATGCAATGCGAACCAGCCCTGCTGGGGAAATCTTTGACAAAAAAATGAAGGATTATGTAAAAGACGGAAATTTTGTAATCCCTGAACAAACACTTAATAACCCTAATCTCTTGAAAGAATTTATCAGTAAAATGATTAATGTTACTGAACCTATGAAACGTCAGGCGCAAAAAAACAACAACAGAAACGCGCTTACAATATTTGCCCACTTTGAACAAAGACTGAAAGATTTAGATACGGTTAAACACATAAAAACGTCGCAAAAATCCGATTTCACAATAAAAATGTGGGACAGAAATCCGCTGCACGACATATTTCAGGGAAATTATTCAGATTGCTGTATAGCACTCGGTGAATTTAATGAATCTGCTATAGCACATTATTTGCTTAATACTGCTTTTAATATGATTGAAATTGTTGATAACACAACAGGAGAAACTATAGGGAACGCGCTATGCTATTTTGCTGAGAATAAAAATAAACCCGTGTTCATCATTGATAATATTGAAGTTAAACCAAATATGAAACCTTCAAGAGAAGGACAAATTGAATTACGAAAAAAAGTTGCGGAATTTGCAAAACAAGTGTTGAAAGAAGTCGGTCCAAACAGAGAAATAGAAGTATATATGGGAACTCAGGCAAATGATGTAACAACTGATGACCTTAAAACAGAAAAAAAATTATTAGTACCACTTGGTAGTTTTTATATAGATGAACTTTACCTTGATGTATTCGGCGGCTGGAAAGAAACCGAAACGTTGAAAGGGCTGAGAACTCTTTACAGACTTTAAGCATAATAAAAAGAGATTGAATTGCTTCAATCTCACATATAAGTACATATCCCAATCAACAACAAATTAATTATACTTTTTATAACAAGTTCAGCGCTATACTTGGGGCTTGGTTCGCCGTTGATAACAACGTCGCTGACGCTTGCTGAAGAATTTGCGCTCTTATGTATTCAGAAGACTCAAGACCGACATCCGCATCTCTAACTGTCGATAATGAAGAAGTAAGAGTCGTAGATTGAACATTCAATGAATCAATTGCAGATGCCAATCTGTTTTGTGCTGCACCAATATTAGTAACTCTTCCGGTAACTGTTTTAAGAGCATTGTCTAATACTGTCAGTTGAGCCGATGCCGTTGTTTTTGTCGTCGCATCAGTCGCAAAAGTTGCATTTGCTTTGCCTAACAATGCAGATGCTAATGCCGAGCCTATAAAATCACTGCCTAACGTAATTCTGTTGTTGCTTCCGTCATTAATACCTACCTGAAGCATAATAGAATCAGTGTCGTCAGACATCAATTCAATACCATTAAATTCTGTATTTGCAGAAATTCTGTCAATCTCATCAAGCCTTGCTATGATTTCAGATTTAATTGCAGTTAAAGAATCCGAACCGTAAGTTCCGTTCGATGCCTGCTCGGTCAAATCTCTTATTCTTTGAAGGTGTGTAGTAATTAACCCGTAATTTTCCTCAAGAGTGGACAACATATCAACACCCATATTGGCATTTGAAAGAGCAACATCAATAGAACCTAACTGAGTTCTCCAGTTAGTTGCGATTGAAAAGTTTGCGGCATTATCGGAAGCGTGGTTAATTCTGTAACCCGTTGTCATTCTCTCAATTGCATTATTGAGAGATGTCGTAGCCTTGTTCAAATTATTTCGAACAAGTTTTGATGACAAATTCGTATTGACAACAAGTGCCATTTACTAACCTTTCCGTTTTGTGCAAGCGCACAAAATAATCCCTAATATTGTACTCTCTCTACAAGTTATATATACTTCACATATCCTTGTATAGAATCATTATAGACTAACTCAATACAAAAATCACTCTTTTGTGTTATATCTTTACAAAAATTTACAAAATTAACGGTTTATAGAAAAGAAAAAATATCTTTTATTCTGTACTTAAGCGTCTCTATTCTGTTAATATAAGCATTCAAAACCCCTTGGGAGTCAAGATTACCGGCATTAAAATCTGCTTGAAATCTTTTGTTAAGAGCATCTATCTGCATTTTTATTGACTTGCATGTTTTGTTATACAAAGATCTGTTTTTCTTTGTTGAACTCGCTCTCATAGCATCAAGTATTACATAGACATCACTTATTCCGCGGTCAATAACAACTCTGTTCAATTCATTATTTCTAACAATCCCAGA
>JAFXYU010000183.1 GCA_017541565.1 bacterium
CTTTTGTCCGGATACATCTTAAAATGCATTTCTCCGGCAGCACCGGACTTTCCTTTTAAAAGAGTATCATTAATTATAATTCCTCCGCCGACTCCCGTACCTAGTGTCAAAAGAACCGAAACTTTACTTCCTCTTGATGCACCGATTTTATATTCAGCCCAAGCCGCAGCATTTGCATCATTTTCAAGAAAAACTTTTTTTGTACTTAGTTTTTGAAAATCAATCGAACTGTATCCTTGAACAAGATTCCCCGTTGAACCTATAACACCCGTATTCTCATTATTAACCGCACCTGCTGTTGCAATAGCAACAACATCGACATCATTTTCATATTTGGAAATTTGATTTTTCAACAGAATTTTTATTTCATCCAAAGCCTTTGGCGTTGAGAATTTGTCGATTTCTCCAATAACAGCACCGGTTTCGTCAATTACCGTGCTGTAGATTTTTGTTCCGCCTATATCAAATGCTAATGCTTTTTTCATACTCTGCTTTCCTCAACAAACCGTTTTGTAATAAGTTGCGGTCTGGTAATCGCTGATCCGATAACAACCGCATGCGCACCCAAATCAAAGGCTTTTTTTACCTGACAGGGTTCCCAAATCCTTCCTTCTAAAATTACAGGTTTATCTGTATTTTTAGTCAACTTCTCCAAAAGTTCGTAATCCGGCTCATTTCCGGCTTCGCCTGATTCAATCGTATAACCGGAAAGGGTTGTTGAAATAATATCCGCACCTAATGCGGAACAATTCATTCCCTCCTCAAAAGTTGCAATGTCAGCCATCGCATATTTTCCGGATTTATGAATGACTGATATGATTTCCTCAATACTGTTTTTTCTGTCTCTCAGCGTCCCGTCAAAAGCAATAATATCAGCACCTGCATCAATCAGTTCCTTTACTTCCTTGAGTGTCGGTGTAATATATACAACCTCCCGCCAATTATCAGGAAGTCTTTCCGGCTTAGTAAGACCTATAACAGGAACATTAAAGTTCTTTTTTGCGTTTCTGACATCTCTGGCACCCGCAACACGCAACGCGGAAGCGCCGCCTTTTACAACGGATTTCATCATTGCAAGCATGCATGCTTCTTCGTATAACGGCTCCTCCGGCATTGCTTGTGATGATACAATAATTTTACCTTTGATTTGTTCAATCGGATTCATACAAAAATTTTATCATAAAATATTGATAAAAAATCAACAGAGTTCTATAATATTAAGTAACATTTAGGAGTGTACTTTATGAATAAGAAGAAAATCATTGTTGCAGTATCGGTTTTGGCAATTCTGTGCGGCGGATTCTTAGTATATAACTTCCACAACAAAACGGATGAAGAAAATGTTACAAACAAATCCAAAATTTCTGCTGACAAAAAAATACCAAACAAAGAAATCAAATCACAGAAAAATAAAGCAACAAAGTCTGAAAACAACAAAAATAATTTGAAGGAACAGTCTGAAGAAGAAGGTACCGGCAATGAAAAGACTTCTAATATGTATAATTCGGCTCCATCCGGTTTTGTACCGTTTTCCGCGATGGCAGAATTACCAAATCTGCCGGCTAATATTCAAACAGATGTAAAAAAAGTAATTGACGGATATGGCGGAATTTTAATGCTTAAACACACAAAGGATAAAGTTGTTATAATTGCGGAAAATCCGGAAAACATCCGTCACGGTATTGATTTTATAGAAATCAATGTCCATAACGGACACCAAACAATAACAACATTGGGTTATAACGGTAAGATAAAGGACTCTGAAAATGATATTTGGGAATACAATAATAATCAACTTCCGACTAAACATACAAAATTCAATAAAGACGGTGATGTCGAATATGTCGAAACTTGGAATTACGAATCAGACAATCCTATAAAATATGAAATGAAAAACGCTGAAGGAAAGACTCTTTCCATGAGAAAAGAAACACTAAAAGACGGAACCGATATGCGCATAGAACATCTTATATATGACACGTCAGGAAATACTAAAATCAATGTTTCCACAACATATGACGGTGCCGATATAAAGAGATTTACATATTATAATGCAGATAAACTTTCAGATGGAGAATCTGTTTTCAGTGAATACAATGACGGTGTAAAAACAAAGGAAACGGTATATTCTTCAGACCTGAAAGTAAAAAATGTATATGAAGCAAAATATGAAGATGGTGAAAGGGTCGAGATTTCAGTATTTGATA
>JAFXYU010000184.1 GCA_017541565.1 bacterium
CAGACAAATTCTTCCGTGACAATAAGACTTCCTCAAGCGGGTGATGAATCACTTTCCGGAGAATCCGTACAAAATCTGTCATCAGAGTCAGAAGAAAAAAAAAATCCCGAACCCATAAAAATTGAACTTCCGATAGAAGATGAACCGGAGGAGATTGGAACTGCCGAGTCCGTAAAATTTACTCCAAATGAAAATCAACCGCCTGAAAAAGATAAAAAAAGATTGGAGTCGGATCAGGAAAAAATGGTTCTTGAACTTTTTGACGGCAAATATATAGAATAAGAATTTAATTATCAAGTTGTATTACTTGTATAATAATAATTTGCATGATAATATTTAATCAAATCCAACTTGATTAAGGAGTACGTATCGTGAAGAAAATATTGGCAGCGTTGGCTGCAATTGTTATATGTTGCGGTTTTATGGATTCAAAAGTATTTGCCGCGAAAAAGGAATCGGATGTGTATGCAGCACAAGCGGAGGAAAGAAAAGGTTCCGATTATATGTCTTATGCCTCTAATAAGTTTATGAAAGGCGATGTTGCAGGTGCGATAGCCGACATGAATCAGGCAATTTCTATCGAAACGAACAATCCGTTATTGTATCTTAACAGAGGATACTTGAAACATGTTTCAAAGGATTTAAACGGAGCAATGAATGATTATAATACAGCGCTAACTATTAATCCGAATTATGCCTTTGCGTACAATAACCGCGGGGTATTAAAGGCTGCAATGAACGATGTTGACGGTGCTATGGATGATTATGCAAAAGCCCTCAGTCTTAATCCCAAATACTCTGATGTATACTATAACAGAGGAAATTTAAAATATATGCTTTCCGATAATCAGGGTGCATTATCAGATTATGACAATGCCATAAAGTTAAATCCTAAGGATTCCGAGGCTTATAACAACAGAGGTGTCGTTAAAAAAAGACTGGATTTGGATGTTGGTGCTTTGAGCGATTATTCTCAAGCAATTGCTATTAATCCAAAAGACAGTATTGCACACGCAAACCGCGGAAGACTTAAAAAATTATATTTTGATAATGAAGGAGCGGCAATAGACCTTGATCAAGCAGTTGCGCTTGCAGAAACACAAACTTTTATAAAAAATGTAAAACCGCTTGTTTCAAATGAAAGGTATATCGCAGCCATTCCGGTAGTCAACGGTGTAACTCCCGACAATCCAAAATTTGTTCAGATTGCTCCTAAGCCTGCCGAAAAACTGGCAGATAATCCGGCTCCAAAGGTTAACACAATAACTCTTTCTTCCGTACCAAAAGAAAACGGAACAAAATTGGCGCTTGCATCGACCGCATCCGGTTTGAAACCTGTAACAAATTCAAAAAACGACAAATCATCAACCGTTTTGAGTGCCGGAATAGGTACAGTTCAGGCAATTCAACCGCCGGATATTCGTACGGTAAAAGTTACACAAACTCCAACGACAAATGTTAAACTTGCAGAAAGTTATTACATAAGAGGACTTCAAAAGTGTGTACTTCGAGATTTGAACGGTGCGGTTGCAGATTTAGATAAAGCAATTGCAAACAATGAAAAATATGCGGATGCATATTTCTATCGTGCGGCTATAAGGCGTCAACTTGGTGATACAGAAGGCTTTAGACAAGATTATGCAACAGCAATAGAAATCAATCCTTCGCTCCAAACGTTTAATGACGCAAATGCCATAGGGCTGGTAAGAGGGTAAATTATCCTCTCAAACCTAAGATGGCCTTTTCCTGTTCTTTTGAAAGAACTTTCGGACCTCCGAGGATTTGCGTATTAATAACGACCTGCGCATAAGATTCCGCAAGTTCAAGTTTTAAATAGGCATCCTCAATTGTTTTTGAGCCAATAATAAATCCGTGATTTGCCATCAGAACCGCATCAAATCGGTCAAAGAATTTTATGGTATTATTAACCAGTTCCATGGTTGACGGAAGTGCGTATTCGGCAAGCGGAATTCCGCCAAAATAGAATACGTTTTCTGCCATAATCGGTGTCATAAGGTCTTTTCCTGCCGAAGCAAAAGAACTTAGATACGGTGCGTGGACATGGATAATAAAATTAATATCAGGTCTTTTTTTATAAATTTCTATATGCAGAAACTTCTCACTGGAGGGTTTCTTTCCTTGTTCGCACGAAACTCCGTTAAAATCCGTGAGGACAATATCATCTTTTTTAAGATATCCGTTCGCAGAACCTGAAGTTGTTATAAGCATTTTATCTTCAAACCGTGCGGAAATATTACCGGAGTATCCTGGGGTATAGTTTTTTTCTCCGCATAATTTTCCGTATTCAATAATTTTGTCTTCTAATTCATTCCTAGAGAACATCTTCCACCGTACTAATATTTTCTACCTCGGCACGCTCAAGAACGGGCGCTTTTTCTGAATTTTTGAATACATTTTGTTCTGATTTATCAACAAGTTTTTCTTCGTGTTTTGCTTTTTTATCTTGTTTGATTTCCAACTTGTCATAGTCAATCTGAGTTCCTTTAGCATCCATCATCATTTGGAAAACGAAGTAAGTGTTTTCTCTAATGAGGTCATATCCTAAGTTAAATTTGAAATCGTCAGGTCCTACAGAAATGTAGAATGCATTTTCTTGGAACTGTCTGTTGTTCGGAGAGTCATTAGACAAACATAACGATACAAACCAACAGAGAGTTATATATCTGTTAATTCTGAAATACTCTCTTGCATAAAGGTTTGATTTACCATATCTGTAAGCATCATATACAGGCATCGGAGTATCATCAGCATATACTGATTGGAAATAGCCTACGTCTTGCGCCCAACGTTTGTATTGTGTGTGTAATCTCGGGCCGATTCTTGCAACAAATTGAGTATCACCCGTTCCATATAATGCGCTTGATAACTGACCGACAAGAGCGAGTGAAAATTCTTGAAGTTTGTCTTCGTTTTTATAATCCAAGAAATTTTGTGATGCTTCCATCATATATCTTGCTCTTGTTGTACCTATATGTCCGCCTCTCAAATTCTTAAAGTGTCTGTCTTTATCAATATTTTGGAAGTAACCAAAATCGGCATTGTGAGTAAATCTTGAAACATGTCCTTTTAAAAGAAAATTATCACTTGAATATGATTTTCTGTAAACCAAATCTACACCGTATTTAGGACGGCGTCTTCCCAAAAACCATTCATCCATGTAATCGTTTACGGCATATTGCAGGAATAAATTATCATCCAATCTTTGTTTACCTTGTACTACAAATTTGCCTTCGGCAGTACCGTAAGCGGCTTGGGTTAAGTTTGTTCCGCTGCTGAATCTTGTAACTCCGCCTACTCCGAATCTGTTTTTGTAGTTCAGCATAGGAATGGCTTTTAATACTGAACCTTTTGGAAGTTCAAAAACAAAGCCCGGACCTACATACATACCCAGCCCGCGTCTTGAACCGATTTCCCAAGAGTTTGTTTCTATATAGTCATTGTTTTTATTGGTATATACTTTTAAAGCCGGAAGTTTGAGCAGAGTATATTTGCCTTTTTTAAGCTTCATGCTTTTAACTCTTAATGTTTCGAGGTCGCCCTTTTGAGTAATTTTTATTTCCTTAACTTCTATTTTTACAAGACCGTTTTTAACATCAGTTTCAAGTCTCTGCTTTTTGGGATACATAACCCTGTCCATTTGAGGACCTTTGCTTTGAGACGCAAATTCTATGGGAAATTCTTTGTCGATAAGAATACTTCCGTTTTCTTCAACAATTTTGTCGCCGTAAACATAACCTTTTTTCGCCTTGATTTCTACGGTCGCCATTTCTGCAACAGGATTTTCGATGAGTGCATTTTCTTCATTCATGTCGACAAAGATGTAGTCACCTGTTATCGTTTGTCCGTTTTTTAGAATTTGTACGTTACCTTCTGCTTTAATGGTGTTATTCATTCGGTCATAGGTAATAAGGTCGGCTTTGACAACTGTTCCTTGTTTAACAAATTCTACGTTTACGTTCCCTCTTGCATACAAACAATACTTGTCGGTATCATAATCCATATTATCGCAGTCCATAATAATATTTTCATTATCTTCGGGCTGTGCTGTTGTATTTTTGTTGTTTTTACCTCTGAAGAATTTTGTTTTGCGGTTATCTTGAATTGATTGTTCATCTGCTTCAAATCCGTCCGGCATCATATTTTCATCAAAATTTTCAACCTGTTCTTTTGATGCAAACTCAGAGGTTGAATTATCCTGATTGTAAATAGTTTCTTCAGGACTTACAGGTGCTAATTGTGAATTTTTTTGTGCGCGGTCATAACACTTGTTTTTAATCATAATGCGTGCTTTTTTAAGCGGCGGCATTGTAGCATTGTGTTTGTGTTTTTTGTTCACATTTTCTTTTTCATCTTGTACTGCGGGCGGAGTGAAAAATGATTCACCCGTAAATTCTGCATAGGTTTCAGAGTCAAAATCCGCGAATGCTGCGCTCGATGCTAAAAGTGTAAATATAAGTGCTGTAACTAACCTTTTCAATTTATGACCTGCTTTTTACTAATTTTATAATGCTACATACGATCTTGGGTTGCTGGGCTGACCGTTAACCCTGACTTCAAAGTGACAGTGAGGTCCGGTGCTGTATCCGGTTGTACCTTCATACCCCAAAACCTGCCCTTTTGTGACTTTTTGACCGTTTGCGACTTTTATTGTACTCATGTGTGCGTACAGTGTGGAAACGGGTTTCCCGCCATATACACCATGTTCTACAATAACAACTTTTCCGTATCCTCCGTACCAACCCGAGTATATAACTTTGCCCGAATTTGATGCGTGAATTTCGCCATAGTTCGGACCTCCGATATCTACTCCCGAGTGGAAGGAACGGGTATTGAATATTGGGTGGGTTCTCCAGCCGAACGGTGAGGTTATTCTGCCGGAAATAGGTTTTATAAACCCAGAAGCCACCTGAATGTTGTCATCTTTAGCCGTTCGGTTTATATAAGAACCGAGACTTGCCGATTGTTTTGCAAGTTCCTTTTCTGCTCTTTGATACGCAATCTTGTCTGTTTTTAATTTTTTAATCATACTTTCGTTTTTTGCAATAGCGTTTTTGATATATGCCTGCTGAGTATTAATCGAGGCAATATCTCTTTCAAGATTACGTTTTCTGGATTCAATCGAGTATTTAAGAAGTGCTATTTCACGGGCTTTTTCCCTTGCGGAAGTCATTCTGTCATAGTCTTCTTTCAAAATAATTTTTTGGAAATATACTCTGTCAACGAGCATGTTGATATCTTCCGATGTTATAAGCAGTTCAAAGAACGCTTTTCTCTGACTTTTAAAAACTTTTCGAATATGCGAACAAAGAACTGTATTTAGATTGTTGTATTCAACGCTGGCTTTATCCAACTTTGACTGCAATCCGTACAATTCTTTTTGTGCTGTTATTACCTGAGATTTTGATTGCTGCAAATTTGTTGTTGCATTTTCCAACTTTTGTTGGTTCTTGTATAATTTTCCTTTCTCCAGACATTCCAACCATTTTGCGCGTTCAATCTTTTTTTGAAGTTCCTGTTTTTGTGCTTCAACAGATTGTTCGGCAAAAGATGTACGGCATCCGATTACACAAAATGCCATCAAAAAAATTATAAGAACGTTTAATGTCTTCTTTGCGCTCAAACGACCTCCGGAAATTATCTCATGTTGGGCAGCAGCATCAATAAGCCCATACCGGCAGTCCAAAGTATAAATGATACCGCGATTATTCCTACAATAAGTTTTTTATGTTCTCTGAAAAATTCCATACTATTACCTCTGATTATATCATATTACAAAAATATAATTGAGGCAATTTATAAACAATTTTGAGACAATTTTTACATTTCTATTTTGTTTCTCTTATGTTTACAATCAAATGTTTAAATTTTTTCTTATGATCCAGTATGTATTTCGGGAAGGTTTCATCAAACGGAACAGGTTTATATATGTACTTTCTCCCAAGGATATCCTGACCGGAGGTCATTGCTTTAAAGATTGCTTCTTCGGAAACAATTTTCTCGGTATTAAATTCCTGATGGGCAAAAGATCTTATTTTATTCATGATTGCTTCTGTGCCACCGAGGTATGAAAAATGCCAGCCGCCGTCTTCTATCATATGTCCGAAACAAAATCTGAAGTATGTGGGAAGTCCCTTTCTGGTATAATAACAGCCAAGTTCCGGGTAAATTTTGTAATTCGGATTTTTTAAATCGGATAAATGTCCTATTCTCGTACCGTTTGTCCAATACGGTTCTTCAGTGTTCTGATTGTTTAGAAAATAGTACATCATTTTTTGACGGCAAAAACCGATTCCTCTTTTATATTCTTTTATTGCTTTGATTGACGGAATCTCGTCAACGTCGGAAATAATTACTATGTCATTGTCTTTTGCATCTTTAAGTCCCTGCATGATGCTGTCTCTTTGGTAGTTTTCCAAAAACCATGAAGAATGTTCGTGTTTGTAGTCATAGTCTTTCGGATATTCCGTAATTTTAATGTGTATAATTTTTTTAAGAAATTTTTTGAATCTTTGTTTATTTTCTTCAAAATATAAAGGCTTAAAAATATTCGAATGAGTTTTGTTCATTTCGACAAGTACAAATTTGTCTACAATTTCATTAAGATAATTCAATCGAATTTCAAGTAAATCGAGTTCGTTGAAAAAAGTAAAACAATCGTATATCATTCTCATCCTCTTATGCTTTGTATATAAATTATACAACAAGAAAAGATTTACCTTCTTATCTTTGACAATCTTTCAATCATGTCTTTTGAAAAAACAAAGATGTTTACTACTCTTTTTGTTATAATTTCTTCGTTGTTGATATTTTTAATAGTGCTTTCTAACATAGAATTTATATTTTTTAATGTTCTTTTCCATGTCATATAAAACGGTTTCTTTTGTAATTTTAATTCATTACCGTCAATAATTCGGATTGATGCATGATTTCTTTCAATTGTTCCTATTTGATTAATAAAACCGCGCGTACCGTTATGTTTATATATAAGCCCCCAGGCAGGAAGCAAATTTTCGTTCGTTCGTTCTACTTTTGCTAATTGAGACAGTTGTTTGTAGTTGTCTACAATTTGTTGTTTAATGGCTTCTGTTTTCATTTATACTCCCCAAAATATAATGTAAAAAGGGTTTTAAGTTATTCAACAGAATGATATTAACAAAACATACAGACAAATGCAACAGTTATCACAAATGATTTAGCCGTTATATTTTGTTCTGTAACCGTGATTTTCTTCAGGTCTTAAATCATTCGGATACATGGTATCAGTATATATGTCTTCTTGTAATTTCTTAATAATTTCAAAAACTTTTCTGTAATCTTTTATATCAGCAATTATAGTACCGACATCCAGCGGTCTGCCGTTTACTCTAATATTTGAACTATATAAATCCGCAACATTACTGCTTGTTAAAACAACGTCACCAACACCGATAATTTGGTCAATAATACCTCTGTGTATATTTACTCTTGCAAGTTCCGTAAATGGTTTCATATTACAAGTATAAGAGAACAATCCACCCGAGATATAGACGCCCTTATCCGTAACGATATACTCCGTGTGTTTATATCTTCTGAATACAAAAGCAATCCCGCCCAAATACATCCATACAGGCATCAAATGAAACAGAAAAAATATTAACGGAAATACAGAAAATGTCTCAGGAGCATTTGATGTTGCAGCACCGTTTATGAATGCTGCAATAAACATAGAGTCAAACAAGAACCATAAGAGTGCGAATGGTAATAGAGGGTTAAAAATTCCTTCCAGAATAAAACATCTCTTGTTGGGTTTACCTTGCCATAAGATTTTTTCATCTCTGCCGACCATCAACTCTAATTCTGATTTTGCATAACTGGTAAACATTCGAAACTCTCCTGTGATATCTTTTTTCAAAAAATGTCGATAGTGTTACTATTTTTAACCCTTTGAGCAACCCGTTAACAAGGAAATTGTAACACAAAAAGCGTTGCCTAACAATATTATAATATGAGAATACTACCAGGATTAGAATATAATTAAATTCATACTTTGAAATAATTAGCAATTCATTATAATATTTAATCAAGAGGATAAATAATAAATATGAATGTTTTAAAAAATGTTCAATGCCGGAAGCATTTATCTATTCAATACTATCGGTTATTATTAATTTCATGCATCCCGTAGGAGCAG
>JAFXYU010000185.1 GCA_017541565.1 bacterium
CGAGGGTAATTGTAATATAGAAAAATCCTAAAATCAAGTGTATATTAAAAAAAATAACAGCCATACAATGGCTGTTATTTTTTTTAAATTTTAAACACCAATACCTGTTTCCTGTTTTTTAAATTGCATTTCGTACAAGGCTCGATACTGACCGTCAGGTAATTGCATAAGTTCTTCGTGGGTTCCAAGTTCAACAAGTTCCCCTTCTGTTATTACGGCAATTCTGTCAGCATTTTTAATGGTAGAAAGTCGGTGTGCTATTATAAATACCGTTCTATTGACCATTAAGTTGTCCATCGCTTTTTGTACAATCGCTTCCGATTCATTATCCAGAGCCGATGTTGCTTCATCTAAAATTACAATCGGAGCGTTCCTGAGCATTGCTCTTGCAATTGCAACACGCTGTCGTTGTCCTCCTGACAGAGTCAAACCTCTTTCTCCGAGTACCGTATCAAGTCCGTCAGGCAGGTCAGCAATCATTTCTTCCAAGTGAGCGGATTCAATAGCACTTCTGAGTTCTGCTTCACTTGCGGAAGGATTCCCCATCATAATATTTTCTCTTATTGTTCCGGAAAACAGGAAGTTATCTTGAAAAACCATTGAAATATTTTGTCTGAGAGAATCAAGGGTGAAATCCCGTATATCAGTTCCGTCAATTTTAATTGATCCGGATTGAATATCATAAAAACGCGGAAGCAAATTTACAAGCGTTGATTTTCCACCGCCTGAATTGCCCACAATAGCAAGTGTTTCATTTTTCGGTATTCTTAGATTAAGATTTTTTATAACCGTATGTTCGGGTATATATCCAAATGTTACATTTTCAAACGTTATATCACTATTTAATCCTTCAAGTTTTCCGGCATTAGGTAAATCAACTATTTCCGGTTGCAGGTCGAACAATTCAAATACACGACCTAGGGCAACAAAAATATTTTGCAAATGTGTAAGAGTATTACCTAAAGTTTTAACCGGCTTATACAAAAGTAACAGTGACGTTACAAATGATGCGAAAGATCCCGCTGTCATTTGTCCCGAATTTATTAAATAAGTTCCGTACCCCAAAACTATTGCGATACCAAATGATGCAATAAGATACATCAAGGGTGACATCCAACCTGAACGTTTTGTCAAAGACATATTTACATTGAAAGAATTCCACGTTTGTTCGCGAAAATACTTTTCCTGTCTGCTTTGGAGTTGATATGCAGCCATAACCTTGTTTCCGGAATATGTTTCATTAATATTTGTAGTTATATTTCCGCTTATTACCATATTCTTATTAGATGCGTTTTTAATTCTTTTTCTGATTAATGCAACAGGAATAAATGCAACACACAGAACAAGTACGCCTATTACGGCTAACTGCCAAGAACTGTAGAGCATTACCGCAATAAGACCTAATGCCCCAAAAAGGCTTGTTGTAATTGTTTTTATCTGGTCTACAATACCGTTTGATGCGGTAGCGGGATCGGACATATAACGCTGAATTATTACGCCGGATGAATTTTCATCAAAAAACTGAGGATGCATATGTATCAAACGATTGAACAGATTAAATTTTATGTCATTTGTAATTCTTTGGCTTGTCCATGTTGAAATATATGTATTCAAATATCTCAACACACCCTGAAATCCTGCAAATAAAACAACGCCAATCGGAAGCAGGAAAGACATTTGCAAACTTGTTATACAAAAATCATGATTAAAAAGTGTAAATTCAAGAGTTTTGCCGCCGATTACATAGTCCATGTACGGTTTGAGTGCAAATGCCGTAACACCGTCAAGCAGCCCCAAAGGAATTGCAATTAGAAATCCCAGTATAATTCTGAACATATATGGTTTTATGTAAGGCCAAACTCTTGAAAGAAGCCAACTGTATTTGAATGAATTTTGTGCTGTAGTTGTAGATAATTTCATACTTTTAATCCTCGCCCTTCAATTATGATTTTATCATAAAAATCAGACCTTTAGAAATTGTTAATATTTAAGGCATATTTTTGGTATACTTATTCTTATGAATTTGAAAACTAAAATTACGAAACTTCATTATAATAAAGATGCAAAAGGATTATTATTTAATATTCTTAAATTCTGTTCATATTTTTATGCAATCGGAAGCAGAATGAAGAATTTTTTGTATGACAAAAATATAATAAAGCCTAAAAAAGTTGATGCTTTTGTAATTTCTGTCGGCAATTTTACAACCGGAGGAGTCGGTAAAACACCAGTAGTTTCTGAAATCGCAAAATATTATATTAATAAAGGCGAAAAAGTTGCAGTTGTATCAAGAGGATATGGCGGAAAATTGAATAACAAAAATGTACATGTAATATCAGACGGAATTAATCTGTATTACAACGCAAAAATGGCAGGCGACGAACCTTACTGGCTTGGTGTAAATCTTGACGGTTGTGCCGTATTAACCTGTTCGAACCGCTATAAGGCTTCAAAATATGCTGTCGAAAAAATGGGTATTACAACGGTTATTCTTGATGACGGATTTCAACACAGAAAATTACACAGGGATTTGGATATAGTTCTTGTTGATTCAGAAAAAATGTTCGGAAACGAAAATCTTCTTCCCGCAGGACCGTTAAGAGAGGGTATGGAAGGCTTCAATAGGATTGATAAACTGCTTGTTGTGAGTAAAAATACCGACCACACAAGAGCCGATAAATTGGCACGAATTTTTGAGAAAAAGCAAGGAGTTAAAACTCTGTTGTGCAAGACAGAACCTGATTACATTTATAATATAATTTCAGGCGAGCATCTTGAATGCGGAGCGGAAATTACGGCAGTTTCAGCAATTGGGCAACCCGAACAATTTTATAAATTTCTTGAAAAAGACTATAACATCAAAGCAAAAATTACATTTGATGATCATCATAAATATGCAGAAGATGACATAAAAAACATTGAAGGAATTATTGTCACAACAGAAAAAGATGCCGTTAAACTTGCTCTTTTAAACAAAAATAACATTAATGCCCTAAAATTAAAAACAATTGTTCCGACTGAAGAGTTGTTGAAATAAAATTTTCACCTTTTATAATGAATATAAAATAAAGCAGCCGGATAATCGCGCCCTTATGGGTGAGGAAAGTCCGTGCATCCAAGGACAGGTCGCCGGAGAAACTCCGGACGGTGTGAGCCGGTGGAAAGTGGGACAGAAATGGGGGTAAATAGTTCAGACTATAGCCCCGGACAAATTAAAAAGTTTGTCAGACTGCCGATGGATTTTATATCACAGGCGATGGTGCAACGGTGAGTTAAGAGCATCACCAGCGATACTGAGAAGTATCGGCTACCTAAACCCCGACCGGATGCAAGATTGAAACAGGCGCTTGAGGTGTCCGCCGAGCCTGAAAAATCGCTAGAGATTGGAAGTAATTCCAATACCAGACAGATGATTATCGGGGTAAATATATTACCCCCGCTCAATTTTAAACTAACAGTTTGGATTGAACAGAGAAACAGAACACGGCTTATGAGCTGCTTTATTTTTTATTTTAAATTACTGTTAAGCAACTTCTTGACTCTTAATTTGTCCGGTCATTTTTGCGTGTGCTTTTCTTGTATTTGAGTATGTTAGCATCGGAACCAAGCATCCTAAAATTACAGGTGAAATGATAACGGTTGTGATTGCTCCGGGAACTGAGTATAAGCCTCTTGCCAGACGCGTAATTGAACTCTTTTCAACTTTTCCGGCATCCTGCATAATTTTCTTAATCAATTCATTGGCTTTTGTCTCATCCATTTTCTTGAAGAAGTTTGTGATAGTTTCATTCTTTTCTTTCAGGCTCATATTCTGCAGGGATTCAATATTTAGGGCATGCTTATTAAATACGAGTTTTGAATTCTCTGATTTGGAAAGAATCTTGGACAAATCACCTTCTTTAATTGTTATGTATTCGCAAAGATTAATCATTTTAGCCTTGTTGTCAATGTTGTTATACAACGCTTGAAGTTCGCCGCTTGAGAATACTCTCAAATTGCTGTAAGGATTGATTACATCAAGGAATTTCTTGTACCAACTCTTGTCTTTTGAAGCACGGTTTGTAAGTACAAAGCCTGTATTGCTTTCACATGCTTTAACAAAACATTTTGTCAAAATCGGCACTGTGTATACTACACCAAGTGATGAAATAGTATCTCTTAAAAGTATTTCGTTAAGTTCGGATAAGTCTTTCTTGCCGTTTTCATCTACAAGCGCTCTGTCGTATGCTTTTTTACCTCTGGGCAGAAGCAATCCGAAAAGTGCCAAACTTGCCATCAATGATTTTGTAAAGTTGATTCCGTCATATTCAAATTCCTGTTTCATCCAATCCGGAACTGTTTTAATCAGGAATTTACCCAGTTTTGCAAGAATGCCGTCAGAATTTATACCTTTGCCTTTAAATCCGATTTCTTTTTTATTTTCTTCTTTTGTGGTTTGCGGTTTTTGTTGTGTTTCTTGCGCTTTTAACAGCCGTTCCGCACCAGGAGCAACTTTTCCTCTCGCATAGATTTTAGGTATTATTGACAGACCTACAAGAGTTGCTACAATGTTGGCAATATTGAAGAACAACCTTCTTGCCGCCAGATTATTTTTAATATTTTCAATCGCGCCTTCATCTATAGATGCGGTTTCATTGTTTCTTTCTATTGCGTCGATTCCGAAGTCGCGTATCGCATAAATTGCATCTTTTACCTTGAAAGTATTAACTTTTCCGTCAAGATTAATACTAAGCCTGCCGATTTTGTCAAATTCGTTTGAATTTTGAGCAATTCCTTGGTTAACGATTTCAGTGATTTTTTCAACTGCAACCCCTCTTGTCTTCATAGATGAAGATGTAATTCCCTTGAACTCGTTAAGAATGTCATCAACGGCTTTTGTGTAGTTTTTGTCATTAGGAACAGTATCACGGTAGAATTTTTCAACACTGTACCTGTAGAATTTTTCTTTGAATTTAGCGGGATCTTTTTGTATTGCCTTATCAAAGCCTTGCTCTTTAATCATAGCCTTAAAATTATCGCCGACAAGTTTAATAAGTTTGGTGTTTGTTCTCATTGATTTGCAGAAAAGTCCTGTGATTAATACCATAGCAGGTGCCACAGCCATCATATAAGGACCGGATAAAACTTCTCTGAGCATAACTTCTGTCGCTTCTTTGAAATTTAATTTTCCGGTTTCTTCTCTGTCCCTGAACAAACCCGTACCGATACGGGGTGCGGTCATGCCAAGACCGTCTTGAATCAGGAATGAAACGAGGTACCCTTGTTTATCAATAAA
>JAFXYU010000186.1 GCA_017541565.1 bacterium
GGGAGGGGTGTGAAAAAAAATGAACTCATCCACCCCACAAACATGAATCTGAAGGCCGGTTTCGGGCTGAAACAATTGGAATTAATGGATACCATAAGAAAAGCCGCAAAAGAAAGAGGTGAAGAAATTTACCTTTTTGGAGGTGCGGTTAGGGATTGCATGCTCCTCAGACCGATTCACGATTTGGATTTTATAATAAACGGTGATGCCATTGAATTTGCCGAATATTTAAAGAACAAACACGGCAATATTTTTAAAGATACGTTCCTAAAACCCAGTGTCAAACGTGCTGTCATTTATACAAAAGATATGGAAATAGATATAAAACCGCTGTGTGAAGATTGCAAAACTGTTACAGGTCAGGATAATATACGAAAGGCTTTGATAAGAAATCTCAGAGATAATGATTTTTCCGTTAACAGTATGATTATAAAACTGGATGAAGACAAGTACGGAAAAATGAAACTAAAGTTCCGTGACTATTTGGGAGGAAGAGAAGATTTATCCCAAAATAAACTGCGGCATAATAACAGAGAAGCATTTATGGCTGACCCTATAAAAGCATTAAGAGGATTAAGACTCAAACTTGAATACGGAATGAAAATCCAATCCGATACGAGCAAACTGATAAAAGAAAATCTTAAAAATCCCAAAGTCAAAAAGAACAAATTTTACTATAGATACACAAGAGAGTGCTTGAGAATAGTAAAAGAATTCTTTAAAAGGCTATTCTAAATTTCTGGCAAAGTCTTTTGATGAAAACTCTTTTCCCGTAAGTTGCCTAATCAAGTCGTATTCCTCAATTGAGGCTCCTACAGAGAAAATATTTTTGTCAATATATTCTGCAGATTTTTTGTTTTCCGTAATATTTCCAAGAGTTGATATCAAATGATTATACATTTGTGCTTTCATCAAAGCCGCACGGAAATAGTTTTGATAATATGCAGGGTGCGAAAGATAATGCGGAATTGTTGCCCACTCATTATCCGCTTCAGTATCTCTGTCCAGATATTTTGCACGTTTTTCCTGCCACAATTTTTTCAAATCCTGCTCGGGGTTTTTGTACATGTCACGCTCAAATTCAATAATTTCAAGACTTCTTGCAACAAAATATGCGTCGTCTTCTTTTTGTGTTTCCTTAAATCTTTGAAGCAATTCTTCAGGAACAATTGATGCCAGGACATTTTCTTTTTTCGGTAAATCTTCCATCATCATTGCAACTGCTTCTGTGAATGCCATTGAAGCAACGCTTCTGTCGAAGTACGGAAGTTCCGGTAAAACACCCAAATCGTAGACAGAATGCCCCATTTCGTGACAGAGTGTGCCGAGACTTGAATAATTGTTTCTTAGGTTTGCGAGAATCCTTGAGTCCTTTCCGTAATCAATATCAAAACAGAATCCGTGAGTATTTTTGTTTTTTCTTGGGTACAAATCCAGCGTGAGTCTGCCGTCTTCAATCATTTTACCCATATCGTAACCCATGCCGGAATAAATCTGTTTTGTAACATCTTCTACATTGTGTTTTTCAAGGATTTCGTTAACCTCTTTTTCGGGGTCTGATTCCGATATAAGTCCATAATGGTAGTTTGACAATTTATCTGTTTTGAAAGTTTCTTTTAATTCTTTGGTTCGTTTATCAAGCAGGAGTCTAATTTTGTCGGAAGAAAGTGTATAAACTTCGTCAATAAGTTTGTTCAAAAACTCTGAATCTACGTCATACTCTTCTTTCAGCATATAGTCAAAGTACGTTTCATATCCTTTGGTTTTCGCGTACTCGTTCCTCATTTTGACCAGTTTTCTAAGTTCTTCAGCAATCAAATCTCCGCCCTTAATCTTTGCTTCATAGGCTTTTTTTCTGATAGCAGTGTCTTTTTCTTCTTCCGTTATTCTTGAAAGTTCAAGACGAGTAACTTCTTTTCCGTCAATTGTCGGAACATAAGAATTATATTTTTGTGCAATCTCGTTTTCTTTATCTCTGAGTTTCTTTCTAGCCTCACCTGTATTGATTTCTTCATCAAAGGTTTTGGCAAGGTCTTTTAATTGCCTTGCATCGTGCTTGGAAAGTTTTGTTTTATCGATTGCTAGAAATTTATTATATGTTTTTTCATCATGAAAGATCTCATAAATTTTATCTGATGTTTCCTGAGATTTTTGCATATTTTCATCGGTCGAATTTGTATAAAAATCCCAATCGGCTTTTTTGGAGTCAATTACAATTGGCTCCAGTTTTGCGGCAAGTTTATCTCTCAGTTTTTCAAATTTTTTCGTTTCTTTGTTCATATTAACTATCCCGTTACAAACAATTGTAGCACATCCTGTCATAACTGCGCCTGCTCCGAGACCTGCTCCCACGGTTATAAGTGTCTTTGGATTAATTTTTTTTGCTCTAAAATTCGTGCTGTAATGATTGTTTTTAATATTATAGTCAGCAATTATTCTCATAAATTCCCCTTTTGTATATAAATATATAAAACCGTAAAAAAATTTTTTGCTACGCATTTGATTTAAAAATCAACACAAGTATTTAACTAATTCACCAAAATATATATTTTGATGTGTTAATTATTAATCCTATGGTCTATTTTTTCCTGTTCCGATAAAAAAAATTTCAACCATTTGAATGATGTTAGCAGAAAAGAATAAATATATATTGTAGTAGGGGAGAGGTAGAGTAGATTCTCTGTCACTCAATTAATGGTAAGTAAAAACAATAAATAACCGGACGAGGAGAGTTAATATGTTAAGAGCATTAACAACCGCCGCAACAGGTATGATTGCACAACAAAAC
>JAFXYU010000187.1 GCA_017541565.1 bacterium
ATCGCGCTTATTTGGTGCGCACCTTCGCCGGTTATGAGAATAACTCTCGAATTTTGTTTTGCAAGTCCTGCACCCAATGCTGCCGGTGTCCCCCAGCCGATTGAACCCCAAAGAATCTGGAATTGTACATCCACATTATTAGGGAACTTAATTTTGCTGACTCCGCTTGGTACAGAGCCTGTTTCTGCTATAACAATGTCATTTTCTTTTATAAAACTCTGTATTCTGGGGTAGATATAGTCGCAAGTTAGTGGTTCATTTTCTGTTGTATTTTGCTCATAACCCAAATCAGGTTTGTTGATTTTTATATTTTTTGTATCAATTAAATCGGTAATTGATTCAAGAAGATTGGACATCTTAATGTTGTCATATCGTTTTCCGTCGACGTAAGTGTAGGTACCGTATATTGCTATATTATTATGAATGTCTTGCGAAAGTTTGCATCCGAATGTGTTTAAGTCACTTTCGATTGCTCCTACGGCAATGATGCAATCAGAGTTATCAATATATTCTTTGGCAATTTTGTTTTCGTGTTCTCCAAAAAATCCTCCCAGATAATTTTCATACTCCGAGTTAATGATATTCGCTCCCATAAGAAAGTTGGTTACCGGGATACCCGATTTTGAAACAAATTCCTTAAAATCTATTTTTGCTTCAAATCTTTTTATAAGCGCATCACCAATTATTACAGGTCTGTCGGAGTTGTTAATTTTATCTGCAATCAATTGTGCTACTTCTTTGAGAGTTTCTTTGTTACTGTCCCAGTCAAGCGGGGTGTATCTGTCTGAAATGTCCATCAATGCAATATCAGAAGGAATTGCTATATATACTGGTTTTTTCTCTTTTACCAAAACTTTTAAAACTCTGTCAATCTCAAGTTTTGCATTGTCTCTCGTTAAAAATGCCGACGCCGCGGTTACGTTTTCAAAAGTTTTAAAGAAAATTTTGTAATCCGGTTCCTGAAAATTGTGATGGAGGAGTTCTTTGTTTTCAATGTTTTTTGTCGACGGCAATCCCACAATGTGACATACAGGAATATTCTCGGCAAAACTTCCCGCAATTGCATTTATTGCCGAAAGTTCTCCGACTCCGTATGTCGTAACAAGTGCGCCATATCCGCGCAATCTTGCATAACCGTCTGCTGCATATCCGGCATTAAGTTCGCTTGTACATCCTATCCATTTTGTATTTGAATTTTTTTCAATACTGTCCAAAAGTTTAAAGTTATAATCTCCGGGGAGCCCGAAAAATTCGTTTACTCCCAGTTCTTCCAGTTTTTTAATTATGTAATCGGCTGTGTTCATTTCTTTTCCCTACAAGTATTTTTAAATAATATACCACTTCAATATTTAGATGTACAGAATAAACCGTTAATTAAGATATCCGACATAGGGTAAATTTCTGTAGTATCCGTTATAATCAAGTCCGTATCCGACAACAAATTCGTCTTCGACTTCAAATAAAAAATAATCCGTATTTATTTCTACGGCTCTTTTTGCCTTTTTATTGAGTAGTGCACATATTTTCATATTTTTAACTTTGTATTTGTCGTTAATAAAGTCTGAAAAAAACTTTAGAGTTCTGCCTGTATCAATAATATCTTCTACAATAAGAATGTTCTTGTTTGTTAAATCCGGAAGAGAAAGTGATATCGGTTGAATTTCTCCCGTAGATTTTTCCCCTATATAACTTGAAAGTCTGACAAATTCTATTTGTAAAGGCATTTTTAGTCTTTTTGCCAAATCTGTAGCGAAGAAAGAAGCGCCCTTTAAAATGCAGATTAAGATGACATCTTCTTTTTTGTAATAATCATTCAGAGTGTTTGCCAATTCATTTATGGCGGACTGAATTTCATCTTCGCTGAATAAAACTTTAATTTCCGATAAATCTTTCATTAGAAATCTTCTTCTTCACCCTTATCAGCAGTAATATATTCATTCATGATATTAAACAGCGAACTTTGCCAATCGTTGTTTTTTTCAAGGAAAAAGTCAGCGCCGCGTGATTTGCATTGCTGCTCGATTTCTTTTCGCGGAGATGCGGTTATTACACCTATAATACATTTTACTCCGTATGCGGCAGCAAGTTTTCTCAATTCGGTAAGAAGAATAAAACCTTCTCTTTCCGTAGGAATAAACAAATCCATTACAACGTAATTATATTTGCGTTTTTTAAATTTATTTACGGCATCATAGATTTCTTGCGAACTGTCAACATCATACTGGAACTGTGAAAGAAGAACCTTCAATTGATATGTAATAACTCCCAAATCATCCACAACAAGTATTGCCGGACCGGTGGAAATTTCTTCTTCCTCATTGTTCAGCGCCTTGCTGACAAAAGGCTTTCTGGCGTTTGCGTTTAACTCCTTTATAACATCAACAATATTTATAAGTTGATGTTTCAACTCTATTAGATCAATGTTTGACGGAACTTTTGAGTTTGTTATATTGAAAAAAAGTTCCAAAAATTCATCATCTAAATCAACACTTGCCATATTATTCTTCTCCGGATTTTTTCAAATTATATCATATTGTTTGAGAAAAAGTAAGTCATTTGTTTGTATTATTTATATTTTGTAGAGTTTAGAGTATAATTTTTCTATGAAAAAATTATTGACACTGTTTGTTATATCTGTTTTCTTTTCGCAATCCGTAATTGCGGCAGATTTTGCATTTCTTACCCGATTCAAGTTTGCGCAAGATGACGCGCGGGCAATTAAGTCTGTCTTAAATTCTCAAGTAAGATATGCAAACAGAACTAATTTTGAAAAATTTATATCTACATACGATAACAGTTATGAAAATTCGGACGGTTTTAATATTGATACATATTCCGC
>JAFXYU010000188.1 GCA_017541565.1 bacterium
CACTTGTTAAATAATACCGGAATTTTTGCACGGCAAGGTTTTGATGTTAATATCATATATATTTCATAAATTAATCTAAGCATAATAATCCAACCTCTGTTTCTTCTGAATATTTCTGGCTTGTCCCTCGATATTTTTTGCTTCGGCGGCTACTTTATAATCCTGTGAGGATGGGTCGCTTGGAGCCATAGCCGCTTTGAATACGGTTTCTGCCTGTTTGATTGTTTTTTCGGGATGGAGTTTGTCTAATTTTGGCATTTTTATTGAAACATGTCCGCCAATCGGCATTCCTTCGGAGTTTTTTTCAATAACAATTGCGCCCGCAAGAGAACCTGCCGCATTTTTGTGCGCCATTTCATGTTCATAAATTTTTCGATAGTTTTTCCTTATCAGGTCTTGTTTTTGTTGATTCCTGACAGACGGAATGCTGAAATAGTCCATATTACTCCTTCACTCATTCACATTATAAACGATTTTAAAGAGTTTTCAAGTGGTATTTATGATTTATGTTATAATAATTTCAAAGAATGAAGTTTGGAGAAAATTATGTTCAGTACCGAAACTATTTATGAAGTTGTGACGTTTTCAGTAGGCGATACAAAAGCGGGAACCAAAATGGGGAAATTGCAGTTAAGAGATCCGAAAACTGAAGAGTTTTTGAACTGTATTTTGTGGGAGGAAACTCTTAACAGGCTTGATTCAAAGTTGTTTCGCAACGGAAACCAGTTGAGAATAGTTTCTGGTTCGTTTAACGAAAAATATAATAATTGTCTTGTTTCAGCGTTGGAACTTGTAAAAGAAGCAAAGACAGGGCTTGATGAGAGCGAGCGCGAGGAAGAATTTAAGGCTTTGTGTGAGTATATAGATAAGATAAAAGACGAAAAACTCAAAAGTTTTGTAAGCAGTATATATAGCGAAAATAAAGAAAGAATCCTTATTTCGCCTGCGGCAAAACTTATGCACCACAACTATATCGGAGGTTTGATGGTGCATGTTCTTGAATGTCTAAAATATGCTGATGCCGTCATCGATACAGTATTTCAGAGAGTAAACAGAGATGATGTTTATGCGGCTTGTCTTCTGCATGATATAGGAAAGATTTTTGAGTATACCGTTGATACGGAATCAGGATTGATTGATTATGATGAGAATTTCAGAAAAGAATGGATATCACATTCTCAGTACGGTTTTTCAATTTGTATGAATGCAGGATTTAAAAAAGTTGCCAAAATGATTGCAGCCCATCACGCGAGGGCAGATTGGGGTGCGATTGTCGACTTGAACGAAAAAGATTTGGAATCAATTTATTATTTTATTCATCACATTGATGATTTGTCTGCAAAGTTCGGTAAAATTAACGTATCAATGCTTGGGTGAATTTGCATTGATATTAGATTTGTGATATAAAAGTGTATATCACCAGTCAACAAAAATTTTAGGAGAATATGTGTATGCCAATCAAAGCTCTCGATGGTGTAAAAATTGCCTTGACACCGCTTTTAGTCGGAGGATTTTTACAAATAAATCGTATCAATAACCGAGCAAATTTTAATCCAAAAGGTATAAAATATGATAGAGATCGGTTAGAAAGAGATGATAAATCCGGTCTGTTAATGGAGGAATTGAGCAAAATGAGTACGGTGAACAATGTAAATATTTCAAAACCTGAGTTTGAACTCGGTCTTACGAGGGAAGAACTTGAAAAAAGAACGCATAAAGACTATCTGACAACCAAGAAAATGCTTGATGTTGATGCCCCCGAGTACAAAGAACTTGCGGAAGGTGACAGGGAAGCTTTAAAGCACCTTGTAAAAGCGGCATCAATTATTGATAAGATTGAAATGCAACTGGATGACCACAGAAATTTGGCTTTTAAAGAATATTTGGAAAATGAAATAGCAAAAGGTAATGAGGATGCTAAGTTAACAAAGATATTGTTTGATGCTCAAAAAGGAATTTTTGCACTCGATAGAGATTCAAATATGATAAAACTTGCAAAAGGTCTGGAGCCTAAAAAAGGTATAGGGGTTTATCCGGAGGATTTAACTAAGGAAGAATTCCACTCTATTCTTATAAAAATGTTAAAAGAAGGCAAGAATGAAGAAGTTGAGAAAATTCTTAATCAGCGCTCTGTAATTGAAAGAAACGGAGATGAATTAATCGGGATTGATTATGTGGACAAATTCCGCGATGACTTTGAGAAAATGGCAACAGAACTTGATAAAGCAGCGGAAACATCAACAAACGAAGATTTTAACGAATATCTTGAACTTCAGGCAAAAGCATTGAGGGTTGCGGCTCCTATGCTTGATGCTTATGCAGATAAAAAATGGGCGACTTTGCAGGATACTCCGTTGGAATTTACTATAACAAGAGAAAATTATTCGGATGAAATGACGGAATCGGTTGTAGAAAATCCTGAACTCAAAGCGCTTTTGGATAAAGCGGGTATTGTTGCAATATCAAAAGATTGTCTTGGAGGCAGAGTCGGAATAGTTAATAAAAAAGGTACTGATGCTATTTTGAATGTGAAAAAATACCTCCCTATTATGGCAAAAAATATGCCTTTGAATGACAAATATGTTCAAAATATTTCAGCAGACAAAGAATCAAAACAGACAATGGTTGACGTTGATTTGGTCGGTGTATACGGTGATGTTGGCGAATACAGAGCCGGTATAACCTTAGCCGAAAACCTTCCGAATGATGACAAGTGGTCATTAACAAAACTTGACGGCGGAAGAAGAAATGTTTATCATAGGCAAATTCGTTTGATTACTTCTGACGATGCAAGAGAAAAGATGCAAAAACGTCTTGATGCGATGCTTAATAAAGAGTTTCACAAGTATTATAATGATGAAGCAGACCACTGGTTTAC
>JAFXYU010000189.1 GCA_017541565.1 bacterium
ATTCAATTTATATCCGCCGCCATAAATTGTCTCAATATATTGTTTGCCGTCGGAAATCTTGTCAATCTTGGCTCTCAGATGCCTTATGTGTACTCTTATTGTTTCTACATTGTCATCGGGAGCGTATCCCCAAATTTCTTTCAGAAGTTTTGCGCCGGATACCATGTTTCCATGGTTTTGGAACAGCAAATTAAATATGTCAAATTCAATCGGAGTAAGTTTTTGAACTTTATCATTTATCTTTACGCTGTATGTTTCAGGTATAAGGGTTATTTCTTTATAAGTTAACAGTTCTCTTACCGCAGAAGATTTCGGTATTTGTTTTGTTCTTTTTAACAAAGCACGGATACGGACAACGAGTTCATCAATTTCAAAAGGTTTTGTCAGGTAATCGTCGACGCCAAGGTTGAAACCTTCAACCTTGTTGTTCAATTCGGAAAGTGCCGTAAGCATAATTATTGGTGTTTCGGATATTCCGTCTGCCTGACGGATTCTTTGAGCAACGGTGTATCCGTCAACCTCCGGCATCATAACGTCAAGTACAATAAGAGCAGGTTCTTCCTGTTTGGCTTTTGCAAAACCATCCGTTCCGTTAAATGCTTGTACTACTTCATAACCTTGTAATTCAAGATTAATTTTGATAAGTTCATTTATTGCTTTGTCATCATCAATAACAAGAATTTTAGTCATTTACCAAAACTCCTTCCGGATTCTCAATTTCCTCAAACTCTTCTGTCTGTTCCAAGAGTTCTGTCGGAATTTCTTTTGTGGTATTTATACCAAACTCTTTTAATGCTTCAACTTGAGAAAACAGGCTGGGTTTATTTTTATTTCCGCGCTTGAAACGATTTATGGTTTTTGTTAACTGTGAATTTATTCCTTCAAACCTTTTTTGAACGTCGACCAAATCTTCACAGAATTGTGTAAAAGTTTCGTACAAATTAGTTCCTGCGTTTACAATTTGTCTTAGGCTGTCATTTTGTTTTTGCTGTGCCAAAAGTTGATTCACAAGTCTTATTGTTGTAAGGAGCGATGATGTTCCCACAATTATTATATTTGCTCTGTATGCACTGTTGATTAAGTCTTGATCTTCGTAGAGAAGGCTAACTGATGTTTCAATAGGCATGTACATCAGAACGAAATCAGGCTGAGATAAATCACCCGCATTTTGGTAATTTTTATTTGCCAAATCCATAATACGTTTTTTTACTTCAGATTTGAATTCTTTGATTTTATCAGCATCTTTAATGTAGTCAAGATAACTTGTCAGTGTTACCTTTGAATCAATAATCAAATGTCTTTCGTTAGGAAGATTTATAACCACATCAGGTCTTACAATATGATCTTCATCATCCTTCAGACTTGCTGAAGTTGTAACAAATTGTTTTGTATAATGTATTCCTTCCTGCATTCCGCAAGATTGCAGAATTGTATCCAAAAGGTTTTCACCGTATGAGCCTTTTGTATTTTGATTTTTTGTCAATGCCTCAACAAGATTTTTTGCTTCTTGTTCAATAACTTTATTGTTTTTTTCGAGATTTTCAATCTGGTCAATTATTTTTGTTGTATTTTCTACACCTGACAGGTTAAATTTTTCCACTTTAGTTTTGAATTCGCCAAGTTCTTTAGTTAGCGGCAAAATTTTTTCTTCCAGAACTTCTCTGTTTTGTTTCCTCAAATCTTCCTGTTCATTTTTTATTGTTTCGTTTGCAATTTGTACAAAATCACGTTTGATTAACTCTTGCAAACTTTCCGAAATTTCTGCTTTTGTGCGCAGTTTTATTAATTCTTCTTTTGAAGATGAAATCTTTGAAGAAAAAACGAAGTAGGATATTATCGCTGATAATAAAAATCCGGCTATAAATGCAACAAAAATCGAAACCATATTTCCCTCTGTTATCCCTATGTTTAATAATTAAAACTTTAAAAGTTACCCTTACAAAAGTACGGGTAACCAATTTTATCTTCTGCTGTTTACTTTAGCAAGCAGTCTCAATATTTCGAGGTACAACCAAACTATTGTAACCATAAGACCGAATGCGCCGTACCATTCCATATCTTTTGGAAGCATCATGTTTGCACCGCGTTCAATGAAATCAAAATCTATGATAAGATTAAGTGCTGCTATTGCACAAATAATAACGCTCACTGCAATTCCGAGTCCGGATGATGAATTGATAAGCGGAACATGGAGTCCGAAGAAACTTCCTATAAAGTTTACTATATATACAACTACAATTGATGCGGTTGTTATAAAAATAACACTTCTGAATTTGTCAGTACATTTTATGATTCCGTATTTATACAGAATAAGCATAGAAAACAATGCCGCAAAAGTGCCGGCAACAGCCTGAGTGACAATTCCCGGATATGAGTCTTCAAAACTTGCGGAAATTCCGCCTAGTGCCATGCCTTCACAAGCAGCATAAATTGGCACAAGATATTTGTTTCTTGTAAAAGAAACTATAAGCGCAAGAATAAAACCGACAATTACACCGGCTCCGGTCAGCATAAATGCAAAATCAGTGTACCCTGACGTGAATCTTGACCACACAAAAGCCGCTGCCGCAACAAGGATTAAACCAAGAAATGCGGTTATTTGTATTGTTCCGTTAACGGTCATCGGTTGACCTTCTAAAACAACTTCTTGTTCGGTAAAATTTTCGTTTAAAATCGGATTAGCCATGTGTTAAATCTCCTCTCTAACAATCATACTATATTATAGCATAGTTAGAGTGAATAACGAAGAAGTTAATTATTTTTTAAGAGTTAAACCTTCATTTCTTTTTCGAAACCAAACAACGAACTTACGGATTCATCATCGTGGATTCTTGAAATTGCTTGACCGAGAAGCGGTGCAACAGATAATTGTTTAACGTTTGACGGCAAGTCTTTTGAATCCCACGGAATAGTGTTGGTAACTATACATTCTTCAATAGGAGCGGCTTGGAGTCTTTCTATTGCAGGACCTGAGAATACTGCATGTGTAGCACCTACATATACTGCTTTTGCCCCTTTATTTTTCAGTAGTTTTGCCGCTTCGCATATTGTTCCCGCTGTATCAATAATGTCATCAAACATAAGACAAACTTTGTCTTCAACATCACCTATGATGTGTGTAGCAATCGCTTCATTGTGTTTGTCTCTTCTCTTATCAATAATTGCCATCGGGCAATCAAGTTTTTTAGCAAAGTATCTTGTACGGTTTGCGCCTCCCATATCAGGGCTGACAGCAACCATGTCATCCGGATTTATGCCAAGGCTTTTTATGTAATCAACAATAATCGGAGCCGCAAAAATGTGGTCAACAAGAATATTGAAAAATCCCTGAATTTGTCCTGTGTGTAAATCCATAGCAAGAACTCTGTCTACACCTGCCGTTGTCAATAAATCTGCAACGAGTTTTGCGGTAATTGCTTCACGTCCGGAAGTTTTTCTGTCTTGACGGGCATATCCGTAATATGGGATTACTGCGGTAATAGATTTTGCACTTGCGCGTTTGAAAGCATCAATCATAATAAGAAGTTCAACGAGGTTTTCGTTAACGGGACTGCAAAGAGGTTGTACTAAAAATACATCATCGCCGCGAATACTTTCTTTGACCTGAACATAAATTTCTCCGTCGGAGAAATTCTTAATAACCATCGGTCCTACTGTTGTACCGAGATAGTCAGCAATTTCCTGAGCCAGTTTAGGGTTTGAACGTCCGGCAAAAAGTTTAATGTCGTGTGTCGGATTAACTGCGCGCTCCAACTGCGGATAAGTCATTTCAAGTCCCATTTCCAATCCTTTCATACTTCTTGTGACAGTAGGCTTTTATTCTACACCTAAATAGGCATTTTTTAAATAGTTTTTTAAAAAATATTAAGTATATGATTATAAAAACTTATGAAAAATATTTTTGCTACTACGAATAGACGATATACAGAGCAATTTATTAAAGATTTTTAAAAATTTACCGAAGTATGTAGTATGGAAAACCGATTTGGTTTTTCATACCTCCTCCCCAAGTCTGGTAGCCGTTCTCTATGAAACGGCTTTTTTTTGCGCGAGTGAGCGGAGGCTGAAGGATTTTTGCTTATGCAACTACACGTTTTATGTTGTTAAGGCATCTTGTAACACCGGATGCCCATATTCCTGTATTATTGTCTGCCTGAACCGGACAGTATCTTGCATTAACCTGATAGATTTTTGTCAAATGTGCGCCTTTTTTTTCAGGTGGGTTATCAACATAATTTTGTCTCAAGTCTCTCGCTAAATCCATTATGGCTTCGTCTACGTTATTGTAGTGTTTGAACGAGTTTCTGCCGCTGCGCCTGTTCGCAACATTGTAATAGGCATTATTTTTACCCTTTGTTCCGTATGTTGATTCAATACCGCAGATTGCGATAAGAACCAATGCACTAATGCCGTATTTTCTTTGCGCTTCCATAAAGACAGAACCTTTATTTTTAAGTAATTTGCTGCCGGTAGAATCTAAAAATTTGTCTAATTTCTCTGCTGTTCCCGTATATAATTCCGTGATATCCGTGCTATAATCGCCGTAAACCTGTTTCATTTGTTCATCTGTCATTTTGCTCCAGTGGTCAGGAATATTTCTGCGATTGGTTGGTTTTGGAGTTTTTTCTTTTTCTGTATCGGTTTTTTCGGAGGATTTTGCAGATTCTGTTGATGTATCTACGGACGAATCGGTTGTAGTTTGAGTATTTTTTATGTTTGAAAGATCAAAATTTGCTTTATTTGACAAATCTTCAAAATTAAATTTCGGAGTTGTGATTGTATCCGTATTCTTCCAAAGATTACTGAAATCTATATCAGAAAAATTAAGTTTATGTATATCTGTTCCGGTAGCATAACCTGTCGGCGTACTGGTACGTCTTGAAAAATCAAAGTGAAATACGCTGTTAACGGATGGGATAAAAGGATAGGGGAAGAAATTAAAAGACGGCATGAAACTGTTAAAACAGCCGAATATCGGGTTACTTCTCAGTAATCCGAATGTAAATCCAAAATTAAAGCCGTGCCAGAAATTACTCATGAGTGTTTTGTATCCTTTATATATATAAAGTATTTAAACTTTATAAAATTGTCTGTTTTGTAACGAAACATTAAGTTAAGTGTGTTATTAACTAAATAATTAACTTTCTGATATAATGAAATTTGAAAGAGGGAGAAATATGAACAAAAATCAGTCAGTCGGTATGTATGTGATATTAGGGATTATGGTTCTGGCATTTATTTCAATGTTTTTTACCGGTCCTACTTCAAAGACGCAAGAACTCTCTTATACTGCTTTTTTGCAGAAAGTTGAGAATAAAGAGATTAAGAGTGTTGATATAGGCAAGGATTCTTTAATTGCACTTCCAACAAAACAGCCGGAAACAAAAGCAACGGCAAATCCGCTATATGGGGAAGTAAAACCACCGACACTTCAATATAAAGTAGTAATACCTGATAATTCTGATATTTTGACAAAATTGGAAGAAAACAATGTTGAAATTTCAGCGAAAAAAGCAGGGGAGTCCGGTTCAATGTTTGGTGTAGGCTCTTCTCTACTTACAATTTTATTGGTATTCGGAGTTATTCTTTTGATTATAAAATCCATACAGGCAGGCGGGGCTCAGGCGATGTCTTTTGGAAAGAGCAGAGCAAAGATGCTTATGGATAGTAAGGTTAAGACAACATTTAACGATGTCGCCGG
>JAFXYU010000190.1 GCA_017541565.1 bacterium
ACAAAAATGCTTAAACCTCTCGACGGACTTATTAAAAATGTCTTCACAAACGATCAGGTAAAAAAAGGTCTTGCCGCACAATTAGCCGGCACTGCCATCGGTGCAATTTTGGCTACAATAGCCGCAATCCCTTTGATGGCATGGGCGGCAAAAACAGAAATTACCGCTTCCCGCAAAGGGCGATTTGAAGCAATGGATAAAGAACTTGATAATCCTAACGGATTTGCAGTCCTTACAAAAGAACAAACAGAGAGTGCTCAAAAACTTGCTCCAAGCATTAAAATAAAAAAACCGAACAAATTAAAAGCCGGATTTCAAGACAGTTGGAATACGGTAAGAGATTTGGTAACAGATTCAAAAGAATATTTGGAACAGAGAAAAGCATTCCTATCAGAACTTGAAGAAAGACAAAATCGTCTTAGCGAAAAAATGAGTCCGAAAGAAATTGAGGATGCAAAACGCGACCAGCAACTTTTAACAAAAATTGTAGAAAAAATTGATATCGCATCTCAAGATTATGCGGAAAATGCGGAACTTGCGACTCAAACCGCCATAATAGCAATAGGCGCAACAGGTTCGCTGCTTTCACTCGCACTCTATAAAATTTTGAGCGCACTAAAAATCAAAGCAGCAGGAAATGCATCCGCAATTACAAATATTACAACTGTGGCATTTATGCTTCTGTCAAGTATATTTGCGGCAAAAATACAAAAGCAGGCATCAAGAGTCGGTAGATATAAAATAAAACAAGAACTTTTAAACAATCCGGATGAACTGATCTACGTTGACGACAAAAAAGCAAGACAAGTCAAAGGAGAAAAGGTTGTCAAAAATAAAAAAAATAACATCTTCAAATTTTTGAATGAAATCTGGAAAGATAATCAAGATTTTGAAAAATACAAAAAAAACAAAGGCGAAGAAGAAAAGAAACTCTATAAAGCAATCGAAAAATTGAATTTGAGCGATGAACAAATTAAAGAAGCAGAAACTCTCCAAAAAAATACGTTCAGAACCTTTAACAAAATTGATGAAAATTCTCAAAAATACTCTGAAAGCGTTGAAGCACTTGGGAAAACCGCGCTTACACCTATCCAAGTAATATTCCCCGCAATTGCATCGATTGTATCACCGTTCGTTGCGTTTAAAAACGGTTATCCGAAAACAACGTTAGGAATCGCAAACAGTTACGCAAAAGTTTTAGGAATTATACTCCTTTCTACAATTCCGTCAATTTTAGTAAATACATACATTACAAAAGAACAGAAAAAAGCATCGAGAATAGCAGATATGATGGCGATAAATGAACTTAGCGACTACAGAGAATTTCGCGCTTAACAAAAATTTACATTCGCTTGTAAACATGGCAATTTTTGGAACACTTTATACTTTATATAAGTATAGTGTGTAAAAAAGGTTATTTATCATGTCAAATCCAATGTTTAATCCACAACCGAATTATTCCGGTGTAACAATTCAGATATCAAATCCTGCGGTTAATGTAAATCCGTACGGTACAACTCCGATTCCGCAGGGAGTAACAGTCAAAAACGGAAATTATGCGGCTTGTCCGCAGGCTTGTTACTGCGATAAAACAAATAATAATTATGTTCAGGATATAAACAATTCCTACGGAACTACAAATCCGATACAAACAAATTCCGATTATGTCGAATATCAACAACAAAAATACCCACAACAAGCATACCCTGCCGAATATTATCTGAATAATTATTCCAATCCTCAAAAAGCAGGAACAAATGAAAAACAAAACCAAATCGGTAATAACAGAAATGAATTTGCAGAAACAAGCGTAAATAAAACTGACAATACAGAAACAATTAATAATACAAAACAAAATACAAACAGAACCGATTATACAGATAACTATCGATATAACGGTTCAGAAAACAATCAATCCCAATCAAACTATAACAATGAAAATAATACGCAAGGATTTGTCACCGGTGAAAATATCAACATAGACGATTCTACCGGCAATGATTCTTCAAGAAGCCGCTATGTAGATCCCGCAGCAGGAGTTTCACCATATAAAGATTATGCAAAATCAATTGAACCTAAACAACCGGAAGATATGACAGCATCAAAAACAATTATAGGTTCGTTGGATGAAAGAAATGCGGAAATAAAAGAAGCAAAGAAAAACACAAAAGAACAAAAGATAGTTGCCCTTACGGATGAATATATAATGTCACTTGAAAATTATCTGAATAATCCGAATGATGAAATCCGACTAATGGCATCAAAAGAAATTCTAACAAGACTTGATGAAGATAAAGACAGATATGATGATGCAGCACTAAACGCATTATTAAACAAAATGCTCCAAGATCCGTCAAAATTGATTAGACTCGCCGCTCTCTCGGCATTCGCATCACAATTGGCATGCGGTAATGAATACACCGTCCAATTACTCCAAAACATTCAGTCAAATCCGAATGCAGACAAGGAAGATGCTTTGCAAGCAGCAGATATATTACTCAAAATGTCGGCAGGAGTCGAAGTAAAAAATGTTCCGGCTTCGGAAGTTAAGCGCGAACAATACAAAATGAAACAATAAAACTAAAACAAAGGTAATTGTACAATGGGAACATTAGCAAATGTAGTATGTAAAGCAGTCGGTATCGCCGGAATGGGCGCAGTACTTTATGATGCTTATACTCTTGGTTCGATAAAATCATCACGCGGTGCTGCCAAAGCAACTGCAAACCACCTTACCGACGTCGTTGCCGCTCAAAGAACCGCAACAACAGACAGTTATGTTTCAAGTGCAATACAAAATAAAGTATCTGATTTAAGAATGAGTAATCCTTTAGTACCTCTTTGGGGACGTGTACAAGGCTTTGTTAACGGAACTCTGGATTCGCTGGGTAACAATATTATCCCTGTTATATGTTCAACTCTTGCCCTTTTGACAAAAGGCTTTACGTCTAAACTCGGCGCATGGGGACTTGTCGGATGCGGAGTTTACACAATTGCAAAAGAGGGCTTTGGCATAGGGAAACATTCTCCTATGGATAAACAAAGTTAAATTGAATCCAGAGTGAATATCAACTCCGCCTTTTCTGCTTTTGTTAATTCAACAAGAGGTCTTCTTACATAATCTTCAATTATACCTTTATAAGCAAGTGCCGCTTTTACCGGAACCGGATTTGGCGCCATAAATAACTTCTTAAATATCGGATACAGTTTCTGATGCATATTTTTTGCGGTAGCGGCATCCCCTGTTTTAAAGTTTCTAATCATTGATTTCACTTCTTTGCCAAACAGATGTGACGCAACGGAAATTACACCATGCGCACCGAGTGCCAGCATCGGAAGAGTCAAACTGTCATCACCTGAATATATCGTAAAATCACTCGGAAGAGACATTCTGAGTTCCGTAACAGTATCCATATCACCAAAACTCTGCTTCAATGCAACAATATGAGAATACTTCCTTGCAAGAGTCTTTACGGTCTCAACGGACATATTCACCCCTGTTCTTGACGGAATATTGTAAAGAATTATCGGCAATTTTACAGCCTCTGCAACCGCAGAAAAATGTTCAATCATACCGAATTGGGAAGGCTTGTTATAATAAGGAACAACGCTTAAAATAGCATCTGCGCCCTCTCTTTCCGCTCTTTTTGCAATCATTACGGCTGTTTCTGTTGAATTTGAACCTGCACCCATTATTATTTTTGCCTTACCTGCAACAGCACGCTTGGCACTTGATAATATTTCCAATTCTTCTTCAAAAGTTAAAGTAGGAGTTTCTCCTGTTGTGCCGTTCACAAGAACAGCATCCGAACCGGATTCTACAAGGTACGCTGCAAGCGTTTCTACTTTATCATAATCTACTTCTCTTTTTTCGTTAAACGGTGTTACCATTGCCGTAATAACTTCACCGGCGTCGTATCTCATATCCCTGCTCCTTCTTTTGTTATCATTATTACCCAGAACATTATACTACAAAATGGGCTTAAATTCATGTACCTCAAGAGTGCTGTCACCATGCTGAAACAGTCCGATTTGTGAAACCTCATATCTGTGAGTAGTATTAAATTTGTATCTATATGCCGTATCAGCCGCAATTGCAACTTTGCCCCAATTTTCTAATTCAAGCAATTTCCCCAATTGTTTAAAATTATCACCGACCTGAATTGCTATATTATAGTCCAGAGGCGCGGAAGAATTAATTAATTTAAACAAAACATCCAACACCATATCAATATTACTGAAATTATTAAACTGGTATAAAAAAGCCCCGCTAAACTGCATTGGCGAAACAGACGTTTTGGTCTGAATAAAATCATTCATAATTTTGTTTTGTTCTTCTATATTAATCGCCAACTCCTGATGAGAAAATTTCTTTTTAATTTGAGTTTTTATTAAAACGTTATATTTTGTTAATTTCAGTTCGTTTTTTTCACTCTCACTCTGCATTCTGTTATTAAACAAAGTTTCCTCGGTTTTTTTGCAAAGCATTCTCGTTCCTCTGTAAAGTCCTTCCAGAGCGCACACAAGAAAACCCAGAGCCTTAAATACAAATGCCGCAACAACAAGAATAATCAGCGCACTCAAATACTTGAGTTCAAATACGGCACCCCACAAGTCAAAAGAAACCGAATAAATTTTATTAGCCTCTGTTAACAGAAAATCCAAAAATGGTTTTATAAATCCAATCCATTCCCAAGAAGCGTGAGTAAGGTTTTGTATCCAATAGAGAAGCAGCATAAGTATACAAAACACACAAACTAATCTAAAGAAATATAATATGTTTTTTATAAAACTGAAAACACCAGTAATAAACCCATGCATTTATTCTCCCTCCTTCAGATAAATATTATCAATCAAACGAACCCCTTCCACACGACACGCAATGAGCGCAATCGAATCATCATCAGCCGTTTTTTTGTCTTCCAACGTATTCTTATCAACAATTTCCAAATATTCCATGTCATGTTTATCAGTAAGAAAACTGTATGCCGTTTCCTTTAACGCATTGACATCTTTTATTCCTTTGTTGTAACAGGATTTTATATTATTTAGGATGCTGCTTAAAGCAAGCGCATCTTTCTTCCCCTCATCCGTCAAATATTTGTTCCTTGAACTGAGCGCAAGTCCTGAATCTTCTCTTACAATAGGACATTGAACTATTTTTACCGGAACATTCAAATCATTTACCATTTTTCTGACAATAATAACTTGTTGTGCATCTTTTTGACCGAAAAACGCATAATCGGGCTGAACTATGTTAAACAATTTAAGAACAACAGTACAAACTCCGTCAAAATGTCCGGTTCTTGATTTTCCACACAGAGTATTAACATAGAAAAAAGGTGGACAAACATAAGTCAGGATATCATTCGATAAACGCTGACCTTCACCGTACATCTCATCGGCTGACGGTGCAAAAATAATATCAACACCCGCCTCATCACACAATTTTTCATCCGCATTCAAAGTTCTCGGATATTTGTCAAAATCCTCGGACGGACCAAACTGTATAGGGTTTACAAAATCGGAAACCACAACCTTGTCACATGTTTCTTTAGCCTTTTTAATAAGACTCAAATGTCCGGCATGCAATGCACCCATAGTAGGCACAAGTCCAACTGTCAAACCTTGTTTTTTCCAGTCGGAAACTTTCGCTCTCACTTCCTCTATTTTATGAAATAACATAATTCCCTCATCAGTTAATTTTTCTTACATACAGATTATACCATAATGACATTTACTTAATACAATAATTTTGGTTTAATAACAATATGAAAATTAAGGTTATTGCACTCGGTAAAATTAAAGAAAAATTTTTAAAAGACGGTATAGATGAATTTCTTAAACGTCTCGTTCCGTATACATCTATAGAGATAATTGAACTAAACCCCATAGAAATAAAAGATGAAAATCTGACACAAAAAATTCTTGAAGAAGAAGGTGAAAAGATTCTTTCAAATATTAAAGAAAATTCTTATGTTATTACGCTGGAAATAAACGGCAAACAACTTTCATCAGAAGAATTTGCTCAAAAAATCAATGAAATTACAATGAGCGGGGTCGGCGAACTTATTTTTGTTATTGGCTCTTCCTGCGGACTTGCATCTTCTGTTTCCTCAAGAGCAGATTTCAAACTCAGCATGTCAAAAATGACATTCCTGCACCAATTTGCAAGACTAATTCTGGTTGAACAAATTTATCGTGCATTTAAAATTATGAAAGGTGAAAAGTATCACAAATAGAAAACGAAACATTATTTCGTTAATCTTTTGGTCTTTATATTAGCCAATTTATTTTTACCCCCGCCAAAATAAAAGGGTGCAAATGCACCCTGAAAATCCAACTATCACAAATCAATATATTATTAAAATCTTTTCTTACTTCACTCCGCAAAATTACAGCGGTTTGTTCCACAAAGATTCAGCGAATTTACTCTGAACTGCACCGTTTTCTACTGAAAGAGATACATTGCTGGGAGTAAAAATAAATACCATATCGCTGATTTTTTGAGCGGTTCCGTTAAGAGCATGTGCCGCACCGCAAATAAAATCGATTGTTCTTTGTGATTGTTCTTTGTCTAATAAATCCAAGTGAAGAATAACAGTTTTCTTATCAATTAATTTTTTAACAATCTGAACTGATTCAGAAAAAGATCGGGGTTCAATTACAGTAACTTCACCTGTCTTATATGAATTTGGAATAGAAACGACTTTTGATTCTCTGCCGAAGGACCTTGCTGTTTTTGGAGCAACTCTTGTTCCGTACATCGCGTCCAAATCATTTTCTTTCGTATCAAGTGCTAACTGACCATCGGTTTCATAACCGCCATCAACCAATTCTGTAAACGGATCTTCATCATAACCGTCATTATTCTGAAAACCGTCCGTAAACATTTTGAAAAAACCTTTTAATCCTTCTGATAATGCCATTTCTCCTCCAATTATAATTTTATGTAAATAACTTTCTGCCTACTCTAATCATTGTCGCACCCTGCCTTGCAGCAATAACATAATCGTCACTCATTCCCATTGATAATTCACTTAGAGTAACGTCAAACTCTTTTTCAAGTTCGTCTCTGAACTTGCGAACATCGCCAAACAGCCTCTCCAATTCAGATTCATCAGCGCCAAGAGGTGCCATATTCATCAACCCTAGAACTTCAACACCTTTCAGTTTAAGAATTTCACCTAAATCCGCCCTTAACTGCTCTTTTGTATAACCGGACTTTTGAACCTCACCTGCATTATTAATTTGTAACAATATCTTCTCTCTCTTATTTAACGAACAGGCCGATGCAGATATTTTCCGTGCAATCTTGAGCGAATCTACAGACTGGATAACGTCAAAATATCTGACTGCCAAATCCGCTTTGTTGCTCTGAAGATGACCTATAAAGTGAAATCTTGAATTTCTGCGAATTTCATCGGGAAGCGACTCAATTTTCTTTGCCCCGTCTTGAACTCTTGATTCTGCAAAATCCCTAATCCCCGCCTTATATCCCGCTTCAATTGCTTTTAGTCCGAAATACTTGGTTACTGCCACTATTTTTAAATTACAATGTGCGATACTTTGTTTGAGATTTTCAAGATTTGCCCCAACAAATGCGCTATCGATTGCTATATCGTTATTCCAGCGATCAGTTGGTATCAACATTTCCCCTCAACCTCAATTTAATTATATACTACATTCCATGGGCTGTACAACAATTGGTTTGTAACAACTTCTGGTGTTTTTTGAAACATGCCGAAACCCATGATTTACATGGATTTCGACCATGTCCAAATTGTTAAGTTTTGTAAAGTTTTCATGCTTTTGTTAAGAACTTGACATGATTTTTCATGTTTTGACCATGCCTAAGTCATGCCAAAGCATGCCTAATTATGAACCCAAATATGCCAATGTTTGCATAACTTCACTTGCCGCAGAGAAGACACGAGAGTTCATCTGAATCATCCTCTGAGCGGATATCATATTCGAAAGTTCCATTGCGATATCTACGTTCGATTCTTCATAACCGCCTGACTCAATAGACCCGAATGACATTTCTCCTGCCATACCATAATATATTTCACCTACATCAGGTCCCCACTTCCACAGGTTGTTGTTTAATGAAAGCAACCCTTCTTGGTTAACCATGGTAGCAAGTTCAAGTGCAAAGTTAGAATTTTTAATGGAAGAACCTTCAGGAGTTACATCAGAACCTGTAATTGCAACACCTTCAGGAGTTGTAAACTTCCATTGGAGCGTTCCCGCATCATCAACATACTGAGTAAGGACAGCACCGCTATTATAAGTTGCAATCAATACGCCGTTTTCATCAACTGCAGTATCACTCAAAGATATTGTATTTTTGCTGTTGTAGTTTACCATATCCTGAAGCAAAACCGTTTGGGACAATTGATTTGAAGTTGTACTGTTTGCCCAGCCGGATTCAGCAAGGAAATTACTCGTCGTTCCGTCTGATGAAAACGAAATAGAATAACCGCTGTCAGCACTGTAAGAAATCGTACCGTCACCGTTATCCTTTGCCGACATACCGCTGACTGCATCAAAATTGTTAATTATCTGTTGTACCGTTCCCGTGCTTGGCGGAATCGTAACAGAATGAGGAACCGCAAGACCGGTTGATGTATCCGTAACAATAACAGTTACAACACCTTCAGTAATACTTGCATTGTTCAATTCAGCCAAAGTTTTTGTTGCAACATTCGGATCGCCCTTAATTACGGCATTCAAGTTCTTCGGAATTTTAACGGATGTTTTTGAACCTGCATTAGAATAGGTTGATTTTGCACCCATTACCTTCATGCCGCTTTGTGTTACAAGGTTTCCGGCAGAGTCTACCGAAAAAATACCGTCACGAGTAAAATATTCTGCTCCGCCTGCATCTTGAACAACATAAAAACCGTTTCCGGAAATCATTGTGTCAAGATTTCTTCCCGTTGAAACAAAACTTCCGTTTGTAAAATTTCTGGTAATACCGCCAACTTTTACACCAAGACCAATTTGTTTCGGGTTTGTACCGCCACCGTCTTTTGTTGCCGCACTGCCGTATGACAGGTTGTGAGAATGCAAAGTTTCAAAAGTCAAGTTTGCCGTCTTGTATGCCGTCGTATTGATGTTTGCAACGTTATGCGCGATAACGTTAATTTGTGATTGACCGGCATTAATACCGGTACTTGATGTGTGTAATGCTTGTGACATTTATATTCTCCTCTTGTCTGGTTATATTTTTTTATTATCCTCTTATGGATACCACGTTCTCTATTGAATAATATTTATCGCCTATTTTGATTTGACCGCTTCCGCTTTCAAAACTTGCTTCCGAAACAGTACCTGAAATTGTTTCAAACTGTGTCGGATCACTTTCACTCGGAATTTTAAGCGTTACATCTTTACCTATCATTGAAAGCGTTTGATTGATTTCTGAATTTAGCATCATGTCATCATACATTGCACTTATGTATTTAGCGCAATTTTCAAGACCGCTGTTCATCTGGCTCATTTGTTCAAGTGAAGAATATTGAGCCAATTGCGACAGCCATTCGGTATTATCCGTGGGTTCTGTCGGATCTTGATTTTCTAACTGCTTTAACATAAGCGTCAAGAACATATTACTGTCATTTTTCATACCCGTAGTACGTTCTTTGTTCAGATTTGAATACGCTGTATCGCTTTTCATTGCCGTTATTTGGCTTGCTACTGATGTTGTCATATTTTCCTCTCCAATTCTTTTTCTTTTTCCCTAATCTTGATCCATTTCAAACATCATTTGTTCAAAATTTTTCTTTTCCTGTTTCTGTTTCCTCGTTCCTTGACCTTTATTGCCGCCACTTGAATCATCTTTTTGTGTCCAACTTTGCTCTTGCTCACCATCCTGCAAGTCACTTTCGCTAAGTTTAATAACAACGTTGTCAACGTTAATCCCCTGAGCCAAAAGACTCTCTTTAAGTCCTGCAAGTCCTTTCATAAGAGCATTTTGAGTGTCAGCATTATTTACCGTAAAATGCGCAATAAGTCCTTCTTTGGAATTAACCAATTGAAGAACAACCTTACCTAACGATGCAGGATTGAGTACAATATTTACTTTGGAAGAATTACACATGCCTTCCATCTGTTTTGAAACCTGTTCCAAAATTCTTCCTGCTGCTGCTTCCTGCAATTTTGTTTGATTTTGAGCGGAAACGGTTTTCATATCCTCAAATTTTATATCGTTATGAAGCATAACTTTTACCGCCTGCTCTTGCGGCGTCTGATATTGCATAAGATTGCCCGCCGCTTCGCCGCCTTCTTCGGAAGAAGAAACTGCCTCTACATTTAATTCTTTTAACACTTTCTCATCAACAATATCTCTCAAAGTCTTTTGATTTGATACATTTTCTTTTGGTTGACTTTTTGTCGGCTCAATTAGCGTAAATTTCTCTGTTGTAGTAGTTTCAGCCTTTTCCGCATATTTTATCGCCTGATCGGCAGGTAATAAATTTTCATTTTCCTGAGAATTGTTTTGAGTGTTTAAATTGGTTTGTGATGTGAGCACATACAGTGCCGTCGGATTTTCCAGGGTTGTTTGGAGTTGTTTGTACATAGTCGGATCCTCATTTTGTGTGATAGTAGTTGTATTATCTTCGTCAGAATTTTCTTCGGTAATTAAATTGTCATTTGAATC
>JAFXYU010000191.1 GCA_017541565.1 bacterium
CATAAATTCTGCGAAATGAGAGGATATTGTGACCACGAAGGAAATATGAAACGTATTGCAGAAAACGTAAAAAATAGTGCTTATGAAATCATAGAAAAGAAAAAAGCGACATACTTTGGTGTAGCAATGGCTGTAAAAAGGATATGTGAAGCCATTGTAAGGGACGAAAAATCAATATTGCCTATTTCATCTATGATGAAAGGTGATTTTGGTATCAACGGAATTTCATTAAGTATGCCTGCAATAGTAGGTAAAGACGGAGTTGAATGTTTAGTTCCGATTCAATTAAATGAAGAAGAAATATCTAAACTTCAAAAATCAGCAAAAACATTATCTGATACTTTAAGTCAAAACGAGATATAGGGACAAATGCATGAAAGAAAAAACTGGACAGATATTTTCAATTACAAAAGATAATCCAACAGTTGCTGGGTGTACCGTTTCAAAAAGTATTTATAGCGCGAAGGGTTATGATTTTACATATTTTTCACTTGCTGAATACACGAATATTAGTGCCGAAACTTACGAATACCCAAAAATTTGTATTGTTAATTCCGGTAAAATGGAAGTTTATACAAGTGATAATGAGGTATGGAAACTTTCAACAGACGAAAGTATAGTTCTTCCAATGGGTAAACCTGTCGGAATGAGAACGGAAACAGGATGTATTTATACTGAAATAGCAATAAGAAAGGAGTCAAATATGAATAAAGTTTTAGAAACGGGGAAAGTGTTAAAACTAGCAGATTTATTGCCTTACCAAGAGGGCAGAATTGTAAATATGGACTTAATAAATGATGAAAAATTAAAATTTGTTATTATGAGTTTTGATGAAGGTACAGGTTTAAGTGAACATTCAGCACCGGGTGAAGCTTTGATTTTTGCACTTGACGGAAACGGAATTATAGGTTATGAAGGTCAGGAACATAAAATTAAGGCTGGGGAGAATTTTAAATTTGCGAAGAACGGAAAACATTACGTTAAAGCAGACGGCAAATTTAAAATGGCATTGCTGCTTACATTAGAATAGTTAAATTTGCTATTTTAATGTTCGGTATGGAATTGATGTCAGGTGCTATGTCACCATTATCAGATATTCCACAATTTAAAAATATTAATGTTTCTGTGGCTTTTATACTTTTACCGTTTTCAAAATTAATTGAAAAACTTGCAGTTAAATATATCCCTGAAAATAAAGCAGAAGCAGATAAAACCGTCTTTCTTGACGAAAGATTATTGTTTTCACCAACATTTGCAATATCTGAATGTTATAAAAAACATTAGAAATGGGCGAATTATCTCAGTTTAATTTTATTAATTCCTCAAAAATGCTAAAAACTTTTAGACAAAGAATGGCAGAAGAAATTGAAGAAAATGAAATAAAAATAGATTCTTATGAAGATAAATTAGGTTCATTTTTAGTAAAACTTTCAAGTAAAGATTTAACCGAAGAAGACGGAAACAAAATATCGCAATTACTTCTTGCAATAGGCGAGTTTGAAAGAATTGGCGACCATGCAAGTAATATATTAAAAGTTGCACAAAAATTTAATGATTCAGAAAATAAATTATCTCAAGAGGCGATTGATGAATTAAAAACAATAGTTAATGCCGTAGAAGAAATATATTATATGTCTTTTGATGTATATAAAACTGATAATCTTGAATTAGCAATAGCCGTTGCAATAGCGGTTTTTGGTTTAAATTCGGGGGAAGCATTTGCCTGTGTAGTAGGCCCGCTAATCGAAGTTCCTGCATTGATAACATTAGTTAATCTTGCATATTATTTTAAGAAAAAGTTTTATAATTATCCCCGATTTTAGAGTTATATTGTAAACATAAAATACTAACAAGTTCATTGATATTCATTATAATATTCCTTTTAAATTATTAACAAGATTATCAAGTATTGAAAGTATATCCACATCAGGTCGGTTATAAAGTTTAATAAGATTTTCTTCAAAATCTTTTGGCAGAATTTTACAATTATTTAGTGAATATTGAATTAACCTTTTTTCTCCTGGATGCAATAACTCATTAACTGCAAAAATTACATCAAAATAACTTGCTAAAAATGCA
>JAFXYU010000192.1 GCA_017541565.1 bacterium
GATTTATTTGTAAACATAACCGCTTCCACACGATATTGCCCAAAATCTCTGACTGCTTGCTCTGCTAATTGCATACCGATCCCCGTACTATCTATGCAACACCTTCTTAATTTCGGATGTTTCAGAATTTCTGAAATTATCTCGTATTGGATATGGAACGGAGTCTTTTCAAGAACTTTAACTTTTCTTGTGTATTTATTGTTTTCAAACCTTTCAATACACCATATAACCGTTAAGTCTTTTCTTCTTCCGATGTCTATTCCGACATACAAATCGCCTTTTATTTCATCAAGCGATTTTAGAACATCGGTTGATTCACAAGTTGAAATCAAATCATAAGGTAAGAATGCACAAGCCTCGTCAATTGCAATACAACAGTATTCCTGAAACCAAGTATAGTCATCAAAACAATCTCTGCATTGCTCATCTAACCATGCCTGTCTTTCCTCTTGAGTCGTTTCTCTTCCGTAGATTTTATCAACCAATCCTTCATCAACTGCAAGTTGGATCGGGACTTTGTGATGACTCCAATTCAATTTTCCTTTTAATACTTGGTCAATGAACTTATAATATAAGCAGTTTTGCCCGTTATGTGTCGAAAGTATCCGCAACGGGTATCCCCAAGTAATACATGGTCGTGCCGCTTTCCATAGTTCCATGGGTGATTTGTGAAAGGCGAATTCATCAAGTACAACTTTTCCACCCTTTGAACGGAATCCTTTAGGGTTTGAAGAAAGTGCGTGAATTTTTGTACCATTGTTAAACTCAATTACAAATGCCTTTATATCTTTATCGTTATCGATTATTACTTCACCCAATGACTTTGCCGCTATATTGAAGAGTTTTGTCCATTGTTCGCAATAATCAATGTATTCTCGTGCGGCAGATTCATCCGCTGATGAAAACCAAACAGCCGGAACGTATCTTTTGACACAGTCTCTTACGTCTTCATAACTTTGTACATATGTCGCTCCTATTCTTCGGGATTTTTCCCATATTTTTACTTTGGATTTGTCGTTCAACCACCGTAATTGATACGGTAGGAAGAACGACTTTTTATTCGGTTTCGTCATTGTTTTCGTTATTGTTTTGTGGAATACCTAAAATCTCTTCTTCAATTCGTGCAACCATTTCAGCTGTTAAACCTTTCTTAACCGGCTTTGCTTTACTCATTGCAATAACATCTTCGTAACTTTTAACTTTGCCAAACATCGGCAGTAAACGACAAAATGCATAAAATCTTCCGGGATCAACTTTTTCGCCTGACTCCATATCAATGGTTATGTCTTTCATAACTTTTCGTGCGAATTCGTATAATTCCTCGTGAAATGCAATTTTTGACTGTGTATATTGCCGTCTTCTTGTATCCCAATCGAACTGCTCTTTCCAGTTCATAACTGTTTTTCGATTGAGTTTAAGTTCTCTTGCGATAGTGTCGATGTTTTTCAGTTTGTAAACATAAAGATGCTCGGCATCATTTATTAAATAATCTTTATTATTCAATTTCTGACTCCAAGTTTTTAATTTTTGTTTCAAGTGCTTTCATTTCATTTTGCACTTCGTTTAATCTTTGCATTGTTACGAGTGCTTTTTCCGTATCGAGTTTAGAAATCTCTTCATACGGATTAAGAAGTGAACGAATAAGAATAACCAAGCCTGAACCTTCAGTATCTAATGTGCGGAAGGTCTTTTTTGATTCTGCGAGCATTCCTTTGAGTTGTAATCTTTCAGGATTCATTGGTTCACCTCACGTTTCAAAATCGGACACCATAAGTTGTTGTCGATTTTACTTTCTATTCTTGACAGTAATGCCGCATGGTATTGATTGGTCTCAAGCAAGTCCTTTAAGATTTCAAAATTATTCTGAATAATCTTTTCAAATGCTTTAACTTGGGACTGGTGGTAAATGTACCAAATAGCGAAAATGAGAGCAGGGAAGCCGACATTTTCAATAAAAGGGGATAATTGTTCTAAAAATTCCATATGACTCCTTAATTTTTTTGTGATCGGAAAGAAAATGGGCTGCGAAACCGTAATATTACGGCTCGCAACCAAATTATTAATTAAAAGGGGGTATGTATGTCTTTAGTTTAACTTTGCTTTTTGGTTCTTTTCAACAGGCAAAAGTTAAAGAAATTTGACCGGCAAAAAGTCTTAACTTTTGACCGTTGAAATGGTCATGAATGCAAGTTTATAGTGAGAGTACACAAGTTTTTTTTATTACCCCATTAAAAATTAAGAAGGTTTACACATGAAGTATTTTGAAGTTTTCAAAGCCGGCGTTTATCCGCAAGGCAAATTTACAAAAAAACAGATTGCAGAAATTGCATCAAACTATGATCCAAAGTTCTGCGAAGCTCCAATTACAATTGACCACCAACAGTCCGGTCCTGCATACGGATGGGTGCAAGATGTAAAAGCAGAGAATGACAAGTTAAAGGTATGTTTTAAAGATGTGCCGGAAGAATTTGAACAAGAAGTTAACGCAGGGAAGTATAAGAAAGTTTCCGTTGAGTTATACAGAAATCTTGAAGGCAAAGGTGCATATTTAAAAGCCGTTTCATTTTTAGGTGCGGCAATTCCTCAAGTCAAAGGATTGGAAGCAATTAAATTTATGGAAGCTGAATCAGACACCTACGAGTTTGAATCAGAAGAATCTGAAGATGATGCAGATAAATTCTCACAAGAGGATATAGATGCACTCAAAAAACAAATTGATGATTTAGAAGATCAGGTTGCTAAATTTAAGCAAAAAGACGAAAACCGTCAGCAAAAACTTGAAACCATAAAATCATTAAAAGAAAAAATCAATGCATTAACAAATGAAGTCGCATCTTTCAAAGAAAAAGCAGAAGGTAAAGATGCTATTGAACGTGAGTTGAACGAGATTAAAACATCTCTAAAAACAAAAGAGTTCAATGAATTTATTGATGCACAAATAACAAAGGGTATCCTCGTTCCTGCAAACAAAGACATTGTCCTTTCTGTATTACAGGAATTAGATAATGTGAAAAAGTTCGGCGAAGATTCACCAGTCATTGATGGCTTTAAATCTTTTATTGAATCTTTGCCAAACCAAATCACATACCAAGAGCTTGCTACTAAAGAAAAGCAAGCAGATGCTACAAGCACCGAAGAAGATAAATTTACAAATGCCGATGAGGACAGTTTGGAAATTTTCAAAGAGGCAAAAGCACTTGCCGCAAAAGAACAAATCTCATTCAGAGATGCATTACTAAAATTAAATATTTAAGGAGAGCAAATGGGAAGACTTGAAGATTTACGCATAAATGCGTACCTTTCAGAAGTTGCTCGTGGTTACAGAAACAATGCTTTTGTCGCAGATGTCTTATTCCCGACCATCTATTCTGAAAAAGAGAAAATTGATATTTTTCAATTTAACAAAGAAGCGTTCAATATCTACGATACTGAAAGAGCAATTCGTGCAAACTCTAATGTTATTTCTCCGCAGGGTTTCTCAAAACATACTGCAACATTAACAGAACACGACCTTTCATATCCTATCGATTACAGAGAAGAACAGGAAGCAGAAAAAGTTAAATTGCAATTACACGCAACTAACGTTGTAACAAACGGATTGCAATTAAAACACGAAAAAGAATGTGCAGATTTAGCACAAGATCCTTCTAAATATGCTAATTCAAATAAGATTGTTTTATCAGGAACATCTTGTTTCAATTGGAAGAAATCAGATCCGCAGGGTGTTGTTGATGATGCAAAAAATGCTGTTTCATCAAAAATCGCACAAGATCCAAACACTATGGTTATAGGTGAAGATGCTTGGCGTGTGTTGAAAAGAAATTCTCAATTAAAAGGACTTATTTCAGATAATCAAAACAAATTGATTACTCTCGATTTATTAAAACAATTCTTTGAAATTGAAAATATTGTTATAGGCAAATCAATATTCGCCGATGCTAACGGTAATTTCACTCGCATTTGGCAAGATAACATTATCTTGGCTTATGTCCCGAATTTAGGTGCATCAAGAACGGAATACGATCCGTCATACGGTTATACTGTCCGCAAAAAAGATGCTCTGAATATTGATGAATATAACAAAGAAGGCAACAAAGTTAAATATATCAGAGCGACTGATATTTACACTCCGTTTTTGGTCGGTGCGGAGGCAGGTTACTTAATTTCAGGAACTAATGATCCAAATTACGATCCTGACAATGATCAATAAGGATAAATGCTAATGGCTAAATATAAGATTAAAAACACCAATATTCTTCATGATGGAAAAATCAGAAAAGAAGGTTCTGTTGTTGAATTAACAGATGAACAAGCGAAAAAACTTGAAGGTTTTGTTGAACTGGTAAAAGAAAAAGCACCTGCAAAACAAACAACAGAAACCAAAACAAAAACAAAAACAGAAACTAAAAAACCTGAAGTAAAAACTGAAGGTGAAGGTCAAAACGGAGGTGAATCTAATGGCAAATAAATTATACCAACCTTTATTGATTGAATCCGTAAAAGCGACTGCTGATATAGAACAACACAGATTTATCGGATTTGACGGTGCTTATTGTTCCGCAGGAGCAAAGGCTCTCGGTGTATCTGATGTTTCTATTGAAAATGGTCAGTATGCTCCAATTGCTGTTTTAGGTACTTTGCTTGTTGAATCAGCCGGCACAATAAATGCCGGAGAACCTGTGGCATCAGATTCAAACGGCAAAGCAGTAAAAGCAACAGGCGATGCATTAGTTAACGGTTACGCTCAAGATTCTGTAACTGAAGGTCAAGAAGTTAGAGTTTTGAGAGGAATCTAATGGATTATTGCACGATCGAGGACATTGATACACACATCTCTACCCCTACCCTTATCCAGCTGACAAATGATGATGGTGAGGAGACTGTCGATCGTGAAGTGGCTACAGAAGCCATTGTTTATTCTTCTGCTATCATCGATGGGTATCTGCGTGGCAGATATACTCTGCCGTTAGATAC
>JAFXYU010000193.1 GCA_017541565.1 bacterium
CTATTTTTAAGGAACAGAATAAATTTCTTCATTCAAAAGCTGGAATTTGACACTTTTTGAAAAAAAGTATAAAATAAGATACGGTTAAAAGAAGAATCCGGTAACAGAATTATTTAGGAGAATGGTCATGTACGAAGATGAAAAGCTTATTTGTGAAGACTGCGGAGCAGAATTCGTATTCACAGCAGGCGAGCAGGAATTTTATGCGGAAAAAGGTTTAACAAATAAGCCTAAAAGATGCCCTGATTGCAGAAAGGCAAAAAAACAACAACGCAGAGGAAAGAAAAAAATGTTTGATGCGGGTTGCGCAAAATGCGGATGCCAAACTCAAGTACCTTTTAACCCTACTCAGGGAAGAGATGTACTCTGCAAAGAATGCTTTGACGCAGAGAAGGCTGCAACGGCTTAACAGTCGTTAATATAATTTTATTGAACAAAGGGGCGGCAAAATTTGCCGCCCCTTTGGTTTTTTAAAAATAATTTACAATAACTAAGAATTTTTTCCTCTTGTGCTAAAATGTTGTTATGGTAGCGGCAAGTTCATTTGAAGAATTAATTTCACTTATAAAAGACCGGCTGGATATAGTAGACGTTGTTTCACAATTTGTTGCGCTCAAAAAGAGCGGTGCCAATTACTGGGGACTTTGTCCGTTTCACAATGATACAAAACCCTCGATGTCAGTAAGTCCGTCAAAAGGAATATATAAATGCTTTTCCTGTGGCGCAGGCGGTGATGCGCTTAATTTTCTGGTAAAAATTCAAAACCGCGAATACAAGGACGTTATACTTGAACTTGCCGAAAAATACGGAATCGAATTGCCCAAAAAATTTAGTAAAAACCCAGAGGCAAAAAATCAAAAAAAAGAAATGATTAGGGCATGCAAAAAAGCCGCAGATTTTTATCATCTTCAATTGAAAACCGCATCAGATGCCGCCAAAGCGTCAACTACGCTAAAAAAACGCAACATAACCGAAGAAATAATAAACAATTTTAATCTTGGCTGGGCGCCAAATCAGCATGACATTCTCTACAAAGAACTTAAAAAAGAGTTCAAAGACGAGATTCTTGAACAAGCGGGATTAATTTTAAAATCAAATAAAGGGGGATGGGTTGACCGATTCCGTAACAGAATAATTATCCCGATAAGAAATGAAAACGGAGAATATGTGGCTTTTGGGGCGCGCGCCGTGGATGAAGGACAGAACCCCAAATATCTTAACTCCTCCGACTCTATGATATATAACAAAAGCAGGCTGCTTTTCGGACTCGACACTGCTGCAGAAACTATAAAGGAACAGGACGGAGTGCTTATCATGGAAGGATATTTTGACGTAATCTCCGCTCAATCTCACGGGGTTAAAAATGCTGTTGCATCGTGCGGAACTGCCTTAACCGCAGAACATGTAAAACTTCTTTCCAGATATACAAAATCGAGAAAAATCTACCTTTCGTTTGATACAGATAATGCAGGAATTAATGCAACCAAAAAGGGAAGCAATGTAATAAAAGAAACTCTTTCCGCTCTCGGTGACGTAAAACAATTTGATGAAAGCCATATTTCAACGGCAAATGCAGACAGGTATGCTTGTGAAATCCGTGTTGTTTCACCGCCTCAGGGAAAAGACCCTGATGAATTTATACGTTCTGAAGGCGGAGATGCATTTTTGGAATATATTAAAAATGCACCATTATTGATTGATTTTCTCCTGAATAATACTTTAAAGCATAAAAGCTCCGCAAAAACACCTCAGGAAAAAGCGGAATTAGTTGAACAGGTTATTGATATTTTAAAAGATGTTAACAATAAGGTTATCCAAACAGAATATGTAAAAATGGTTTCAACGATTCTTAATGTAGACGAAAATGCCATTATTAAAGAACTCGCGCGTTTTAGCAACCCGATAGAATACCACGAAAAATTTCAGGATAATAAAAAACTTGTAACAAAATCTTCACAATTCGAAGAAAAAGCGCAAAAAAATTTATTGAGCGTTTTTCTAACAGACGAAGGTATACTAAACTATCAAAAACTTAGTGAAAAATTACCGGAAAATATCATTCGCGATAAAACGTTAATAATTGTAAAAAATACAATTGACAAATTCGCGTGTACAATAAATAATGTTAGGGAATTGACACAGAAATTATACACGGAATTCATTGAGGATGATAACTTAACTCATATACTTACAGATATAGTCGAACTTTCGGAAGCATTTAAAGGACTGACTCAAGAAGAGTTCGAACGCGCAGTAAGTGAAAATATTGCAAGACTCAAAAGGTGCTATCAGGAAAAAGAAAATGCTGAAATTCGCCAGAATTACAAAATGGCGAACGATGATGAAATTGAAGCATTAAAAATCCAAATGCAACTTCGTGACAGAATCAAATTAAGGACTGGAGATAAATAAATGACCCAAAAAAGAAACTCACATTCATCTGTAATAAGTGTTGAAGATGAAAATCTTGACATGCTTGATTTTGACTCAGATAAAGATTTAGAAGACAACGTTGACGATTATATTGAAACCGATTTAGGTACGGACAATATCGAAGATATCGTATCAACATCCAAAATGGGCGGAGTAAAAAGCGAAGATTTTTATATGATGGATTCTATGGACTCCGTTCGCGACACCATTGAAAATGACATTCAAAAAGGCATGGCTGTAGAAGACCCCGTAAGGCTGTACCTGAGAGAAATCGGACGTATTAAATTGTTGTCAACTTCCGAAGAAATTGAATTAGCAAGAAAGATTATACAAGGCGGAACTCCAGGGGCTATTGCAAAAAGAAAACTCGTTCAGGCAAACCTGAGATTAGTTGTTTCTATCGCAAAGAAATATGTAGGACGCGGTATGTTGTTCCTCGACCTTATTCAAGAAGGAAACCTCGGCTTAATTCGTGCCGCAGAAAAGTTTGATCACGAGAGAGGTTTTAAATTCTCAACTTATGCAACATGGTGGATTAGACAAGCCATTACAAGAGCAATCGCCGATCAGGCAAGAACAATCCGTATTCCTGTTCACATGGTTGAAACAATTAACAAACTAAAAAAAGTTACAAGACGTTTGGCTCAGGAACTTTCAAGAAAACCAACCGAAGAAGAACTTGCGGTTGAAATGGGAGTTTCTATTCCTAAATTGAGAGAAATCGTTAAAATTGCACAGGAACCTTTGTCACTTGAAACACCGATTGGTAAAGAAGAAGATTCAAGACTGGGTGATTTTATTGAGGATAAAGAGGCTGATGCTCCTATTAAGACCGTTGCCTCAGAACTCCTGAGAGAAGACCTTGCAGAAGTCCTCTGCACACTTTCTCCCCGTGAACGCGATGTTTTAAGACTTCGTTTCGGTATGGACGACGGACGTCAAAGAACTTTGGAAGAAGTAGGACAACTCTTCGGCGTAACTCGTGAACGTATCAGACAGATTGAAGCAAAA
>JAFXYU010000018.1 GCA_017541565.1 bacterium
AGAAAAGATGTCAAAATCACTGGGCAACTTTTTAACGATTGATGACTTGCTCAAAAATTATGATGCAAACACAATTCGTTTCTTTATACTTACAAATCACTACAGAATGCCGGTTGAATTTTCTGATGAATCATTACAAGCAGCAGCCAACGGTGTAAAAAGAATGCTTAATGCAAAGCAGACAAAAATTGACGAATCACTTGATATAACACAATTTGATGAATACAAGGAATTTGTTGAAGCAATGGACGATGACTTAAATACATCAAAAGCACTTGCGGTATTGTTCGATTTAACCAACAAAGCGAACAAAGATGTTCCGTATTCGTTTACTATTTTGTACAAACTCGCTGATACACTTGGATTTACTTTTGAAAAAACAAAACTTTCAGAAGAAGAACTCAATGAAAAACTGAATATAATAAGCAGCGAATTAGGTGAAAATTATAATACAATGGAAGAAATTATTGAAAAGAGAAAAACCGCACGCGCGGAAAAGAACTGGGAAGTTGCGGATAAAATAAGAATAGCACTTGATAACGCAGGAATTATCTTAAAGGATTCAAAGGAAGGTACAACTTGGGAACTAAAATAAAACTCTGCTTGTCTTTGATATTTTTGGCTTTAATGCTTATTCTTCCCGCATTCTCGGCAGACAATGTTGTGCGTGTCGGACTTACCGACAACAAATTTCAGAATGTTTTAAAACAGGAAACAATTATATACGGAACCGCAGATTGCACTATTTGTGACAAGATTACAAAAAAATCCATCGCCAACATTCCTGCCGGAACGGATATTTACATAAGAAACTCGGAAACAGGGCTTTTGTTTACGGTAAATGCAGAATCCGCAATGCTTAGGGATGCCGTAATAATTTGCCCACAAGGGCTTCTGGGAATACGAGGACTGCTCAGAAAAAGTAAGCCGGCGCTATATCACGGCGCTTTTGAAGTCATTAAAAGCAAAAAAAATGACGGGTTTTATCTCATTAATCTTGTGGAACTGCAGGAATACCTGAAAGGCGTTGTCCCTAACGAAATGCCTGTAAGATTCGGCTTAGAAGCACTAAAAGCACAAGCGGTTGCCGCAAGAAATTACGTCCTCACTCCCAGAACTCAAGCATACGAAGAATTTAACGTTGTGGATAGCGTAGCAAGCCAAGTTTATTTTGGCGCAAATACCGAAGAAGATCTTGCAACCCGCGCAGTAATGGAAACAGACGGTATTGTAGCACTATATGATGACGAATTAATACTTGCACTTTACAGTTCAACGGCAGGAGGATACACGGAAAGTTACGCAAATGCCTTTTCCGACAATTACACAAAAGCATTTCCCGCTCAAAGTAAACCTTATCTGATTGCAGTTCCGGACAAATCTGAATTTGAACCTCTGGAAGAAGAAGAACAGGCAAGAGAATTCTATGGAACAAAAGTTCCGTCTTACGATATTGAATCACCCTATTACAGATGGGAAAAAGAGTGGAGCGGAAAAGAACTTGAAGAAATTTTGGAAAAAACTCTTCCCGCTCAATCAAAAACAGGATTTATAGTTCCGGCCGTTTCTGAAGGAATGAAAATCGGAAAAATTAACGATATAAGAGTAGTAAAACGCGGGCCATCGGGCAAAATTATGGAGGTGGAAATATCCACAACAAACGGGTGTTATAAAATATACAAAGAACTCGTAATAAGACGCGTTTTCCAAAAGAACGGCATTTCACTGCCAAGTGCTAATGCTTTCTTTGACAAAACTCTCGACACATATGGAAATGTTGTAACAATAAAAGCAACAGGCGGCGGTTTTGGGCACGGAGTCGGAATGAGCCAGTTTGGAGCAGGATATATGGCAACAAAATTAAATCAGGCTTATTACAATATCCTCCGACACTATTATCAGGGAATAAATCTTGGAACAATGCCGGTTTCAGTAATGGGCGAGGATGTTACACAAACATTCTGGGCTCCGATTGGCAGAGCAAATATTGTAATAACAGATTCTTCTGCGGGTAAAATTGCAGTAAAAATCAACGGAAGAGAACACGAATTTCCGGTTGCGAGAAATCTGTTCCAGAAAAATTACAAAATTGATATTTCAAGATATATTGAAGACGGAGAAAATATAATTGTATATCACGCACCGTCACTCGGACGCTCAGTTCGATTGTATGTAGAATTGGTTGAAAAGTATGGAAGAACGGGACATTACAACTATTAAAGATGAAACGCCGGGGGTTTTAAAAGCAGCCTGGCTTATTGCTCTTGTAACAATTGCAAGCAAATTAATCGGCTTTGTCCGCGATATGGTTGTAGCAAATTTCTACGGTGCAACACTTGTTTCTGATGCATACTTTTACGCACTGCAGATACCCTCTCTGGCAATTATAATTCTCGGAGGAGTAGGTGGTCCGTTTCACTCTGCGGCAGTTGCGGTGTTTTCAAAATTAGTCGGGAATAACGGTGAAATTGATGACAGAATCAATCGACTTTATAATACATTTCTGACATGTTCATTTATTTTCTTTGCTCTCTGCGCAGTACTTGGATTTTTCTTTGCCGATAAAATAATGGGACTTATCATCTCCGCAGGCTCACCCGAACTGGTTTCACTTGCAACAACTCATTTTAAAATAATGTCACCTATTATCCTTATTGGCGGAATTATCGGTATATATTACGGGCTTTTGATTGTACACAAGCAATACATTATACCGAATCTGTCACCAATGGTTTTGAGTCTGGTTGTTATCGGGATAATTTCTGTCGTACACAACGATAAATCAGGATACGCTCTTGCTGTTGCAACAACAGTCGGTGCTGTCTGCCAAATACTGATTCAATTCCCAAAATTAAGACAGATAGGTTACAGAATTAAACCTAATTTAGATATTAAGAACAATGAACAATTCAAAAATATTTGCGAACTTCTTTTCCCCGCAATTTTGAGTTCTACAATAGGACAGATAAGCATTTATATTGATATGTTTTTTGCATCGACTCTCGTTGAAGGAGCGTGGACGGCTGTAGTTTTTGCAAACAGAATCTTTCAGTTTCCGGTAGGAATCCTAGTTACGGCATTTTTGGTTCCACTCTTTCCCATATTTTCACGACTTGCCGGTGAAGGAAACTATGACTCGATAAAATCGTATTTTAATAAAGGTGTCGGAGTCTTATTTTTTGCGGCAATTCCAATGATAATTTTTATAACTCTGCTTGCTCAAGACGGAATTTCAATAATCTTTGAACGCGGGGCATTTAATTCTAACGCTGTTGTAATGGTATCAGAAGCACTTTGTTTCTTATCTTTCTCAATTCTTCCTTATGTCTTTAGAGATTCCATTACAAGAGTGTACTATGCATTCAATGATTCCAAAACTCCATTCATTATAGCGATGACTTCTATCGGACTTAAAGCGTTATTAAACTGGCTTTTGATAATCAAACTCAATATGGGTATTGCGGGAATTACACTTTCAACCTCTTGTATTACACTCTTTAACGCAGTTTTCTTGGGAGTGTTTATTTACAGAAAAATCCGTCTTGATTACAAAAACCTATTTTTAAATTTTGGTAAAATGATTTTAGCCGGTATTTTAACTTTCATAGCCGGTTGGTTTATGTGCGGATATTTCGATTCCTTGGGCGGAGCAGATATGTTATTTAAAGCAGAAAAAATTATTTCTGTAATTGCCGCTTGTTCCGTTCTGTATGCGCTATTAAACATTGTTTTTAAAATGGAATACGCAAAAGAACTTTTGAACAGAATCAGAAAATAGCATAATTACGCAGCATTTTTTTGTTCTGCCCTTTTAGCGGCTTCATATCTCTTTTTTGTGAAATAATTTGTCATACCGGCAACAAAAAATCCCATTACACCTATTGAGAAAATATACGGTAAACCTGAAATTAAAACTTTTTGTTTTGCAAGAGATTTAAACTCTTTTTCTACTGTTGTGCCTTTTGTTTCTGCCATTTTTTGAGCAATAGAACCCAGTTCGTCAAACTTTGGAACGCTCAAATCCTTTCCTATTGTTTCTTTGCATTTGCCGGTTTTTTGAAGAAGTTTCCTAAATCCTTTCTCAACGAGTTCGGAACCCGTTATTACATACAAACCTACAATCGGGAATCGTGTTGCAGTTTCTTTCAAGTTTTCTTTACCTCTGTCAGCGGAAGCCCCAAAATATCCGCAGCCGCCAATTAAAACAGAGGTTGTTAATTGTCCTTTTGATAAAACCAGTTTTCCGTTTTGATTGTTAAAATCCATATTCAGATATTTATTAACAAAACTTTTAGCCTTTGGTTGATGCTTAAACAATTTTGAACCCGGTGCAACAATTAATTCTGATATATTTTGCAGCACTTTAGAATTTTTACCTCGTGTTGCCAAAAGTGCAGCAAGTCCCAAACATCCTGTATAAACTCCTGCGGCAAGTCCTATGTGTTTTTTTGCGCTCTTTTTTACTTTTTCCTGTTGAAATTCGTTTTCTTTATTTTTTTCTAATGATGCAATATTTTTAAAATCGCTCTTTTTAAAAACTTTTAAAGTCATAAGATTTTTAATATAGTTCAACGAAAATTCAGTAAGCGGAATTGCCATAGCGGCAAGTGCAATAGCGGCTTTTATAGGAAGTATTTTTTTGTTATTGGATTTTACAAGAGAACTTGTTTTTGCCTTTTCTAAAAGTTCAACACCCGTTGTTGCAACTTCTTTTTTTAATTCATTACTTAGCCCTTTTGAAAAAATGTTTCTGGCAACTTTTTGTCCCAAAATTGCAGGTACAAAATACATCAAAGTTTCTTCGGAAGTTTCAAGAAAAGTGTTTTCGGTTAAATCCGCTAGGCTTCTTGAAAAAACAGCCTTAGGAATAAGACAGGTTGAAACATCCTGAATAAATCTTGAAGTAGATAGTCCGGAT
>JAFXYU010000194.1 GCA_017541565.1 bacterium
GTACTTTTCACAGTATTTGCGGCAGAATTTTAAGACAGGATATTGAAAACTACTCATTTCAATCAGGCAAAAAACTTGACAGAAATTTTACTATATATGATGAAACGGATTCGCTTGCCGTAATTAAACAAGGTATAAAAAAGGTTAATCTTGACGATAAAATTTATCAGCCAAAATTGATAAAGGCAGTGATTTCAAACGCTAAAAATAAAATGCAGGATGCTTATACTTTTGCTACTTTTGCAAGGGATTTTAAATCTCAAAACATAGCAAAAGTTTTTGAATTTTATGAAAACGCCCTCAATAACAATAACGCAATAGATTTTGACGATATGCTCCTAATAACAGTAAAACTTCTTGAGCAAAATCCGGAGGTCAGGGAAAAGTATTACAAAAAATTTCAACACATTTTGGTAGATGAATATCAGGATACAAACCAGGCTCAATATCAATTGGTTAGGGCTTTATATACAAATCTGAGTCCGGAACTTCCGCCGGAGACGAGATCTCTTTGTGTAGTGGGTGATGTTGACCAATCAATTTATTCATGGCGCGGAGCGGATTTCAGAATTATTCTGAACTTCCAAAAAGATTTTCCTAATGCAAAACTTGTAAAACTGGAACAAAATTATCGTTCAACGTCAAACATTTTGAACGCTGCAAATTCTATTATTGAAAATAATGAGGAGCGTGTAGATAAGGTTTTGTATTCTCAAAAAGGTGACGGGGAAAAGATTTCCCTATATGAGGCTCAGGATGAAGCAGATGAGGCGAACTATATAGTACGTTCCATTCGTGATACTTCAGAGAATTATAACCAGTTTGCGATTTTGTACAGAACAAACAATCAATCCCGTGCATTGGAAGAAGCGCTTATAGCAGCAGGAATCCCATATAGAATATATGGCGGGTTAAAGTTCTATGACAGAAAAGAGATTAAGGATGCCATTGCTTATTTAAAACTTATTTATAATTCCGATGACTCCCAATCTCTGAGAAGAATTGTGAATGTTCCTAAGCGTGCAATAGGTGAAACTACATTAAAGCATCTTCAGGAATTTGCGGATAACAATGATACAAGTCTTTTTAATGCGATTTTGGATGTTGATAATATATCGGAGATTAAATCCGGTACGGCATCAAAATTAAAGGATTTTGCATCTCTTATTTTAAAATTTAAAGATGCGGAAAAGAAATATTCATTGCCGGAATTTTTGGGACTTATTTTGGAAAAAACGGGTTATTTGAGGGAACTTCAAACTTCGGGTACTGATGAGGACGAAATTCGTATAGAAAATTTGCAGGAACTTGTTAATGTAGCAAATGAATTTGAACCGGAGGAACAGGATAATATTTTGGGTGAATTTTTGGCTCAAGTTTCTTTGGTATCCGACATTGACGGAATGGACGAAATTGCAAACAATGTTACGTTAATGACGCTTCACGCATCAAAAGGTTTGGAATTTCCTATAGTATTTTTGGCAGGCTGCGACGAAGGAATTTTTCCGTCGGCACGATGTTCAAACACACTCTCTGAATTGGAGGAAGAACGCAGACTTATGTATGTGGGAGTGACGCGCGCTCAGAACAAGTTATACCTTACCACGGCAAAACGCAGACAAATGTGGGGCGAATACAAATACTATACTCCGAGCAGATTTTTGGATGAAATTCCGACGCAATTATTGGATGAAGAAGAAAGTTCCGAATACTCCGATGACAGAAGTACATTCAGAAGTGCGGTAAAATCCGTTTCAAATAAAACGAATAAGTATACAAGTTCATCAATTTCATCAACTTCAGACGGGTATGTGAAACCTTCAACAGGATTTGGTGCAAATTTTACAGCGCCATCTGCGAATAAAAATACAGAGGTTGTAAAACGAACTCCTGCAAGGATGATAATTAAGAAAAATCCGATAAACAAAGAGCGTGAAGAAGAAAAAATCAAAAAGTTTTTTGAAGATAACGTTATTAAGCGTAAGATTGAGGAAAAGAAAATTGCGGATGCAAAAAAGAAAGAAGAGCAAGAAAAATTAAGGGAACTAAAAGAAACTGCAACTCAATATTATTTTAATGTTGGAGAACGTGTATTTCACGAAAAACTCGGAGTCGGACATATAACGGATGTTATCCAGATAGGTGAAAGTACAATGTATACAATAGATTTTGGCAAACTCGGTAAAAAAGCGATGGGTGCCGCGTATACACATCTGAAGAAATTTTAAGTCCTATCCGGAAATCAAATACCAAGTTACGAGCGTAAGATATACGGCAAGACCGATTACATCTATTGTTGTTGCAATAACCGGACCTGATGCTACAGCAGGGTCAATTTTCATTTTCTTTAGTACGAGAGGAGTGCAAGTACCAATCATTGTTGCGATAGTCATATTGAGTGACATTGCAATACCGACAATAATTCCTAACTCTATATGATTTTTCCATCCCCAGGTTACTAAAGTAACCAGAACCCCAAAGATTAAACCAATGCTTAAACCTGTTAATGTTTCTCTGAGAATATATTTCCAACCGGAACTTAGTGTGATTTGTCCGGTTGACATACCGCGAACCATCAGAGTAATACTTTGAGTGCCTATATTACCGCCCAATCCTGCGAGCAAAGGCATAAATGCCGCAATGACAGGCAGAGCCGTAAATGTTTTGTCGTACTTATTTGTGATTGTTACGGCTATAAATTCACCGATAAGAGTTATGAACAGCCATGGAACGCGAGCCTTTATGGCATGCCAAAGACTTCCTGTTAAGACGTCATCGTCATCATCACCCAAATCTGTAACGATACCTGAAGATTGTAGGATTTCATCCGTTGTTTCTTCTTCTACGATATATTGAGCATCATCCCATGTTACGATACCTTTGAGCCTGTCATACAAATCAACAACCGGCAGGGCATTAAATTGGTATTTCATAAATACATCCGCTATATGGTCTTGATAATCATCGACATGGATTTTTACGATATCCTTTATCATAATATCTTCAATATTCAAATGCGGGGGTGCCGTTATAAGGGTTCTCAAAGATAAAACGCCGACTAAGTGGTCATTTTTATCTACAACGTAGGCATAATAAAGTTCCATATTTTCCCGCTCTGCCTTGATTCTTATTGTTTCCAAAGCCTCTTTTACGGTCATGTTGTCTGAAACTGTCAGTACAAGCGGGTTCATGATACCGCCGGCGGTATCTTCATTATATGTCAAAAGTTCTTGGACTTCCGATGAAAACTTTTGAGGAAGGTTCTCCAAAAACGCTTCCGTTTCATCTTCTTCCATGTTTCCCAGAACGTCTGCTGCATCATCGTGAGGCAGTTTTGACACAAGTCTTGATGCTAAGTTTTCGTCAATATCGCCAAGAATTTCTACCTGCAATTGAGGAGGTAAATACTCAATTACATCTGAAGCAAGTTCTTCATTGATATTGGTAATACAAACAAGACGTTCCTCGGGTTTTAATTCCTGAAAAATATCCGCAAGGTCAGCCGAGTGGTAACTTTCCAATTCATCCCTGAGTTGTGTGTTATCACCGTTATCAATTAATTCTCTTATTCTGTCTATTGTGTTTTCTATGTTGAGCATCTTATAACTGTTTACCCTTTTTTGTAAGGAAAAAGTGACTATCTGTAGTTTGTAAACTGAAGCGGAATATCATATTTATCTTCGTTTTTGCGAAGAGTTTGGATTACTTCTTGCAAATCATCCCTGCTTTTGCCGGATACTCTGACTTGTTCTCCCTGAATAGATGCCTGAACTTTGAGTTTTGTATCCTTAATATCCGCAACAATTTTCTTTGCCAACTCTTGAGTTAGTCCTTTTTTAAGATTGTATACTTGTCTTACGTTTCCTCCAAGTGCATTTTCAAGAGGCTGTGCATCAAGAATTTTTATGCTTAATCCGCGTTTAACAAGTTTGGATTGGAGTATTTCATAAATATTTCTTAATTTCATCTCATCATTAGTGGTAATCGTGATAGCCTTGTCTGCTTCCAAATCTATATTTGAATTGGAATTTTTTAAATCAAAGCGTGAGGTTAAATCTCTCTTAACCTGATCTACCGCGTTAACGAGTTCTTGTTTGTCGAACTCTGAAACTACATCAAAACTGCAATCTTTAGCCATAACTAACTCCTATATTGGTACATGAACATATTATCATAAATACCCGAAATTAGTTATTTAAAAAAATTTAATTTGTTTAGCCGCCAAAGAACGTTCTCATAATTCTTGACATTAAGGACGGTTTGACTACTTCTTTCGGAACTTGCTGTACGGGAATGGGATAATTCGCAAAATAAGGTTCTCTTTGAAAACAGTCTTCACAACCGTACTGTGCTCTCAGCCCCTGCATAACAGAACCGGTTTGCTGAGAATTTCCGTACATTTGATTCATTTGAGGCATTCCGCCGCCCATCATTGAAATTCCAAAAGTCATATTATTACCTTCACTTTTTTACTACACATGTATATAAAGTTTTTTTGTGTCGGGAAATTGCCATTATATTAAGAATTGTA
>JAFXYU010000195.1 GCA_017541565.1 bacterium
CTGCGGTTATGAGAAGATTAGGTTAATTAAGAATTGTGTAGAACAATTTCTCCCGTTTCGAGGGTTGGTTTTACATCAATAACACGCTGGTTAGAACTTCCTACCCAGTGTAATTTCTCATCAAATAATTCCTGAACAAATTTACCTTCAGCAATAACATCAAGGTTTGCAATTTCCGGTATATCTTTAATTTCTTCCCAGAGAAAACCTGTATAAAGCCATTGGTTTTTCTCCGGCATGAGTTCTCTCAATTTTTTGGAAAGTCTGAATACTTCCTCCCTGTTGAACGGGTGTAAAGGGTCTCCGCCGGAGAAAGTGATTCCTTCGATATAAGGTTTATTTAATGCTTCAAAAAGTTCATTTTCAGCCGCTTCATCGAAGGGCAATCCGCCTGTAACATCCCAAGTGACAGGATTTTGACAATTATGACAGTGATGAGTGCATCCCGCAACCCATAAAACTACTCTAAGTCCGTCACCGTTCAACATATCATCCTTTGTAATATTGTGATAATTCATCTCTTCCCTCAAATCTAGTATATCTATAATACCACCTAAAAATTTTTAGTTCAAAGTTTTAAGAAGCGTAACATTTTCAGCATGCTTATGCCAAGTTTATGCTAGAATTTTCGTATGAAAAGATGTTTCTGGGTTGATGAGAAATCAACTTTGTATGTAAATTACCATGACGAAGAATGGGGTGTTCCAAAATATGATGACAGGGATTTGTTTGAACTTCTTGTTTTGGAGAGTTTTCAAGCGGGTTTGTCTTGGATAACGGTTTTAAAGAAACGTGTAGCCTTCAGAGATGCATTTGATAATTTTGATGTGGAAAAGGTGGCTGTTTATGATGAAAAAAAGGTTTTGGAACTACTTAGTAATGAAAAAATTATAAGAAGCAGAGGAAAAATTGAAGCCGCAATAAAGAATGCACAAATTTTTATCGAAATCCAAAAAGAGTTTGGCAGTTTTTCTGATTATATATGGGGATTTACAAATGGTAAAACAATAAAACGAAGAGCAAAACAACTCCCAGTTTCAACACCTTTATCGGACGCAATATCGAAAGATTTAAAAAAAAGAGGAATGAAATACGTTGGAACGGTTATTATATATTCTTATCTTCAGGCAATAGGGGTCGTTGATGACCATGATTTGGATTGCTGTAAGTATTAGTAAAAATAGCAAAAAATATTTTTAGCATTTTTTATACACGTAAAGGAATAATAAATGGATTTATCTGTCGCAAAAATCAATTACATACCAAGTTTTTTCGGTAGAAATAGGATGTATACTGATGAATATATGCAAAAAACCTTCATTCCGTACATTGAAGGGGATATACCGTTTGAGCAGGTAATGAAAGATCATGCAATATCAATACAAACTCTCGATGCTTGGTCGAAAGAAAAATTTGGCATGTCGTTTAGAAAACTGTACCATACGCCTATGAATAAGACACTTGCGGCAAGACTGCAAAGCAAGAATGCAGCCGGTAATACAATACGTGAAATTGCAAAAAGTGAAGGGCATTCTTCAAAGTGGGTAGTAGAAAGATTTAAGGATTTTGCCATTTTAAAGCAATATGAAGAACGGCAAAAACTACTGGACGAGTTTGTTCCGTCTATGATAAAAAAAGGTTATACACTTGAAAGAATGGTAAAGGAGTTTAAAAAAATTTCTAAAAAGATTTCCATATCGGATTCCGTAATTTCAAGTTGGATTGCTCAAAACTACGGAAAGTCACTTGCTCAAATAAGAACAGAAAATAAAATATACATAGACAGAGAAAATGTCGATTACCAAAAAATAAAGTTAATGCTTGAGGAGATATTTAAAAACGGCGGTACTATAACAGATGCTTCAAAAAAGACAGGCATATCAAAACCCATGGTTTTTCATTGGATTGAACGTTTCGGTATATTAACAAAGATGCAATGCGCAAAGAAAAATTTGGATAGTATTTTAGAATTAAGGATGGCGCAGGGTAATACCTCAAAAGAAATTGCAAAAGAAGTTGGTGTATCAGCAACGACGGTTTTAAAGCATGCAAGAAAACTTTTTAAAATGACATTCAGCAAAGCGCAAAGAATGTTAATAAAAACATACTTTACGAAACATTAACCAATATATTATCAAGTTTCTTGAAAACATCTTTAATGTTGTCAATCAGCACAATTTCTCCCCTTAATTTTGATGCTCCCATGAATCCGTTTAAATAATACGGATAGAATTTTCGGCAGAATTTTACTCCGACATCTTCCCTGCGGAGTTCACATTCTTTTAAGAGGTGTTGTTTTAGAGTTTCTATTTTTTCTTCTAAAGTTGGCGGGGGTGTGTAGATACCTTTATTTATGTACTGTTCAATTCTGTGTATTAATGTTACATCGCCCAATGCTCCTCTACCCACAGCAACGCCGTCCGCTTCTGATTCTTCAAGGCATTGTGCGGCTGATTCTATTGATACAATATCACCGTTTGCGAAAACCGGTATATCTACACTGTGTTTCAGTTCCGCAATTTTTTTCCAGTCGGCTTTTCCGCCATACATTTGTGAACGTGTTCTGGCATGAATTGTGATAAAATCAGCACCTGCATCCTGCATTCTTTCGCCGAAATCGACGTAATTCATATCGTCAAAAGTGTATCCGAGCCGGAACTTTACACTGACCGGTATTGAAACGGATGATTTTACGGTACGGACAATTTCTGATGCCAGTTTGTGATTTCGCATTAAAGCGCATCCGTCAGTCCCTTTAACTACTTTATTTACCGGGCATCCCATGTTTATATCAATCATATCAGCACATTGTTCAAGATATTTTGCACAGTCTGCAATCATTTGCGGTTTGTGTCCGCTTAACTGGTAAGAAATGGGGGAATGATTTTTATCCCGTTTAGTTATGACAGTGTCCTTTACTTGAGTTAAGGCTTCCGAACTTATCATTTCCGTTGTAAGAAGTGCTGACGGTGACTGTTCGCGAATGAGCGAACGCAGTACATAATCAGTAATCCCTGCCATTGGTGCAAGCGAAACTCTTGCAGAAATCAAATCCTTAACCTGCATACGGCTTTAATTCTTCCATCCTGCTTTTTGCGTATTTGAAGTATTCATCATCGGTCGTATAATTTGCAACGAATTGTTTAAAATACTTGAACGCTTCTTTGTAGTTCTCCAAGGTATCATAGTCAACCGCAATCATATAGTTTGCAATCGGGAAATCTTTTGAGTTATTTACGACATCAATATAATCAGTGATTGCTAATTTATGTTGTTTTTGCTCATCGTATATAAGTCCTCTATAGTAATGGGCAAAAGCATTTTTTGTGTCTTTTTTTATAACATCATTGAATTTTTGAAGCGCTTCTGTATAATTTTTCTTTTCGTACAGAGAAATTCCGTCATTTAAAACTGCAAGTGTTCCGTTTTGTGTGACGTATGTAAGAAGCGGTTTTGCGTCAGAGTTGGGATTTATAGAAACAGATTTTCGGAGATATTTTTCTGCTTCAGTCCAGTTCTGCTGTTCGGAGTACAAATATCCGATATAATATGGAATTTCAGAATTTTTTGGGTTGATGCTTTCCGCTTTTTTATAGTATGTAATTGCGTTATTATAATCCTCCAATGCTTGATAAGAAGCGGCAACACCCAACATTGAATCTTCAGTTGCGGGATTTACGGATAAATATTCCTGAATTGCGCGTTTATAATCTTTGTTATCATAACTTGAAGATGCAGATGCCATTTTTGCCGAAGTCGAATCTTTTTGAACATCTTTTAATGTTTTTAATACAAGATTGTTTGACGGAAACATGTTTTTTGCATTGTTCAAAACGGAAATAGCATTATTATAATCATCTTTTGATGCGTAACATATTGCGAGGTTTACATAAGCATCAACTTTTGAACTGTCTTTTTGGATTGCAGCTTTGTACGCAGATATTGCGTCACCTGTTTTATTATCTTTATGCAGAGAATAACCATAATCGTACAATTCTGATGCCGTACCATTTTGAGTTAAATATGCAATATATTCGGCAGGTGACATTGTTTCTTTAATGATTTCTCCGATAGCGTTTCTTGCATCGTTATTTTGCGGGTTTATTACAAGAACCTGCTTATATAGTCCAAGTGCGGTTTTTTTATCACCCATCTCGGATAATGCTTGTGCCTTATAGAAAAGCGCTTGATCGTTATTCGGATACATTATTAATACCGAATCATATGCTTTTATTGCTTTATTGTATTCTTTCTTTTGCTGGTATAGAGTTCCGACATTTATTCTTGTAGTTACGCTGTTCGGATTAAGTTGTTCCGCTTTGCTGTAATAACTCAATGCAGAGTCAAAATCCCCTTGTGCTTGCTTTATTGCCCCTATGTTGGCATTTAATTCCGCATCAGAAGGTGTCTGAGCGAGTTTTTTCAAATAGATTCTTTCGAGTGCATATAAAACTTCCATATTGCCTTTAGAATTTGCAAGGGCTTGATTGTATTCGTTTACTGCAGCATCGTAGTTTCCGACTCTGTCCAGAGTTCTTGCATATTTCATTCTGAGCAGTCCGTCATTTGGTTTTATATCAAGCGCTTTTTTGTAGAAATCGACAGAACGAGGTTCGTTCCCGAGAAGTTTCATCATATCGGCAATTTGAATATTCGCATCTGCTGCGTATTTTTCGTTTTCTGAGGCTTTGGAAAATTCATACCCTGCGGCAGAGAAGTTTGCGACGGCGCGAAGTTCCTCTGCTCTTTTATATCTGTTTGAAGCGGTAGTATCAAATCCCGTAACTTTTAAACATTGATTAAGATTTGATGATGCGGATGATATCATACCGATTGAATTTTGTACATCTTGTTCACTCTGCGGGTATATTTTTAAATAAAACAATGCACTTCTAAAATCGTTGGCGGCCTTTTCATAATTTTTTTCCTGATTGGCGTAAAAGTTTGCTCTTGCCAAATAAGAATTAATAACACCTATTCTGGCGGAATTGTCAAGGAAATTTATTTTTAATGCTTTTCGAAATTCTATGATAGCCGAAGTGTATTGATTTTGCATCAAATAATCCTGCGCCGCATTATAATGTTCCGCAAATGCGGAAGGAGATGCTCCGAATGCATAACTGCCCGATAGCATTGCAAATAGTAGAAAACAACAAACTTTCCCTGTAAACTTCTTATTCATAACAACATATTACTATAACAAAAACGAGAAGTGAATAAGTAAACAGTCGAATTGAAATAAATCTTATTATAAAACTTCTATAATGCGTTTGATTTCGGGATTGGTTATCGATTCAAGTGCGGTATGTTTATGCGCCATCGAAAGGGCCTGTTTTTCTTTTAAAAGAGTTAGGACTTTTAAAACAAGTGTTTGGTTTTTGCTGTCTAAAAGGGTTTCAAGTTCTTCAATATCATTTGCATAATCTAACGCAAAGAAAACGAAGTCACTTTCTTCATACAGTTCGTCATACAAAAGGCTATCGAGTTTTGCTTCGTTTATTCCGGAAAGAAATTTGTTAATCTCAAAAACTTCTTCCTTTGTATTTTTATCACAGTCAAAAAGGTATTCTTCGTTGTCTGCGAGTGATCCAAATTTATCTTTTGCCATTCTAAGGAGAAGTGCAGAAGAAGGCGTCAGATTTTCATAATATATGTTTTCAAAAATTTCAAACAAATTATAGTCAACCGCATAAGAAGGCGGGATAATTTCAGGTATTGCATTAACTATATTACATAAGACTAAAATACAATCTTCAAAATTATTTTTTAAAAGTTCTTCCAATGATATAAGATAAGGAATTTCCGAAGCAATGTTTTCGGCAAGAGAACTCTTTTTCATTACGTTTATGATTTCATTAAGTGTATCTTTTGCCTTGAATGTGACAAGAAATTTTACGGCATTGTATTGCTCAAATTCGTCATCGGATTTTAGTTTTTCAATTGCTCCGTTTTTTGAAACGGAATCATTTACCTTTGATAAAACTTCGATAGAATTTATGCTCAATGGTTCAAACTCGGATTGAGATGCTTGTCTTATTTGTGGCAGAATTTCTTCAAGGTATTCATTCGGAACAAAGGTAAAAAATTTTGCTGCATAGGCTTTTTTTGCATCGTTATCGGTCAGAAAAATCTCTTTCATTGCAGGTAAAAGTTCCAAACCTCCGTATTGGTGCAAAACTTCTGCTATCATTGTGTCATATGAAGCCGAATAAAAATCCAAAAATTTCATCAAATTTAAAAAATTATTTTTGTTGCAAGCATTTTGGATTCTTTTTGATACATTATTTTTTACAAAATCAAATAAAAAATCATCCTGTTCAACAAGTTTTTTGAACAAATCAATATTTATCTCATTGACAAGGTTTTTTGCCGCATTTTCGTACTCAGCAGGGTTTTTGCCCGTGAGTTGTTTGAGTAAATCCATAAAAAACTAATCCAAATAGAATACTGTAACTACTTTGTGGTTTTCTTCCGCATAATCGACTGCTCCGTGGAGAGTCTTACTTGTGTGGGATAAAAAGCAAATCATTTGATTGCAGTCATCAATAATTTCTCTGTTGCACACTCTTGAAGCATCTGCAAGAGTCATCATTGCTCTGTCGGAATGCTCAACAATATTCGGAACACCTATTAATTGGTCTTGAACGTCAGAAGGTTGCTGTCCTATTGTTTGAGGCAAAATGACTTTTAATTTATCGGGATTTGATTTCATTGCACCTCTTATTGCTGCTGCATTGGTTCCGCAAGAACCTCCCGAAGTGATAATTGTGTTACCCTGTTGAACAAGAGCCGTTGTCAAAGTTTCAATCATTTGCTGATGAGTAATTGCAAGATTGCGGGAACCGATTATTGCGATTCTTTTAGCAGGTTGTTTAATTGTAGCCAACTCCATTGCCAATTCATCAACCGTGTCAGGCGCAGAATCAGCCGAATCTAAATCTCCTACCGGTACCATAATTGACGGTTGCTGCTGTTCGCCTTCCTCTATAGAATCTAAAATCATGTTCATCTGTTCACCTTTAATTCTGTACTGTATTGTCATTTACTCTTTTTTTCTGTATGCTAGTGTATAATAGCATAAAATTTGGATTTTGGGAATAGGGAATGGAAAATATTTTGGAAAGCCTTAACAAGGAGCAATCTGAGGCAGTACAAACTACTCAAGGCGCATTATTAATACTTGCCGGAGCGGGGAGCGGCAAGACAAGGGTTTTGACATCAAGAATTGCTTATATGATTCAGCACGGCGCTGTCGCAGGGAAAATTCTTGCGGTTACTTTTACAAATAAAGCAGCACGGGAAATGAGAGAAAGACTTTCCAAAATTGTCGGAGAAAATGTTGTCAAATACATGTGGGTAGGTACTTTTCACAGTATTTGCGGCAGAA
>JAFXYU010000196.1 GCA_017541565.1 bacterium
AAGAGAAATGTTTAGGGTCAAAAGCAAATCCAGCATTGGTGCAGGGATTGGAATAACCATCATAATGACAATAATGACCAAGCCAATAGCAAGGACAATATCGTTATTACTTAAAATTTTAGATAATTTTCCCAGTTCCATCTCTCCACCATTCATATTGTATCACTGTTTGATACATCATGGCAAGTTTGTGAACTACATCAAAATATGTATTTTATAGTTTATTGCTCGTTTCTTAACTTATTTACAAAACTGCTCAATCGTTCCATTGCAAGCATTAAATTATCCATCGAATAAGCATACGATATTCTTAAAAAACCTTCTCCGCTTTTGCCAAAAGCATTTCCCGGAACAGCCGCAACTTTTTCCTCGTGAAGAAATCTTGTAGCAAATTCTTCACTGGACATATTGAACTCTTTTATTGAGGGAAATACATAAAATGCACCGTAAGGTTCAAAACACTCCAATTTCATTTCTTTGAAAGCACTTAATAAATATCTTCTGCGCGCATTGTAGGCATCACGCATTTCTTCAACATCCGCATCACCGTTTCTAAGTGCCTCTATTGCAGCGTATTGGCTTGTTGTCGGCGCACACATTATTGCAAACTGATGAATTTTTGTCATCTGTTTTATTATTTCCTTAGGTCCGCAAGCGTATCCGAGCCGCCATCCTGTCATAGCATAAGCCTTTGAAAAACCGTTTATTAAGACAGTTCGTTCCTTCATTCCGTCAATTTGTGCTATTGAAACATGTTTACCTTTATAAGTCAGAGCGCTGTATATTTCATCTGATAGAACGTAAATATCGTTTTCTATACATACCTTCGCAATCGCCTCCAAATCGGATTTTTCCATTATTGCACCGGTCGGATTATTTGGAAACGGCAAAACAAGAACTTTTGTTTTTTCGGTTATTGCAGATTTAAGTTCATCCGCTGTCAACCTGAAACAATTTTCTAATTTTAAATCTATAATGACAGGTGTTGCACCCGCAAGCAGAGTACAAGGTTCATAAGAAACATACGCCGGTTGCGGGATAATAACTTCATCTCCTGTGTTAACAATAGCACGCAAGCCAATATCGATTGCTTCCGAACCGCCGACTGTTACCAGCACTTCGTCCATGGGATTATATTCAAGATTATTTTGTCGTTTTAGATAATTACAAATCTCTTTTCTCAGTTCTTTTAATCCCGCATTTGAAGTATAAAAAGTTTTACCTCTTTCAAGAGCATAAATACCTTCATCTCTAATATGCCAAGGCGTATCAAAATCAGGTTCTCCGACACCCAGCGAAATCGCATCCTTCATCTCGCTGACAATATCAAAAAACTTCCTGATACCCGACGGTTTAAGACCTTCAACAACTTTCGAAAGAGGTTTCGTCATGGAGATACAACCTCTCTTTCATCCTCAATTTTTTCATCGACAATCGTTCCGTGATCTTTATATTTTTTAAGAATGAAATGCGTTCCGGTACTTAAAATACTATCGAGTGTAGAAAGTTTTTCAGAAACAAATTGCGCAATTTCCTTTAGCGATTTTTCTTCCAAAGTAACCAATAAATCAAAACCGCCGGAAATTAGATATACATCGCGAACTTCCGGATAATTATATATTCTGGACGCTATTCTGTCAAACCCTTGACCTCGCTGAGGTGTAACTTTAACCTCAATTAGCGCGGTAACTTTTTCTATATCTGTTTTTTCCCAGTTGATAAGAGTATGATACCCGCATATTATCCCCTCTTCTTCGAGTTTTTGAAGTTCGTTTGCAACTTTTATCTCATCACAATTAAGAGTTAGTGCGAGTTCTTTTAAACCAATTCTGCTGTTTTTTTCAATAATGTTAAGTAATTTATCTCTCATAATTTTCCTATCTTATAAAATTTGTGTAAATTCTTTCTTCCTGTTCGGGAGGAGTAATTCCGACCTTTTTCCCTGTTTCTATACATTTTAATATCCAAACCATATTTCTGGCAAGATTCCTCATGGTTTGAAGACCTTCCATATCTTTTCTTGCCTCTTCCGCAACGTGACCGTGAATATTATTCCAATAATTTGATGATATTATCGGCATATTATTAATTGTAAAATATTTATTCAATACGTCAAAACTTGCGGTTGTACCTGAGCGTCTTGCAGATGCAATTGCTGCAGCCGGCTTATAAGCAAACGCTTTTGAACCAGAATAGAATGCTCTGTCCAAAAATGATAAAATTCTGCCGGAAGGGTGAGCGTAGTACACAGGTGTTCCAAAAACAAAACCGTCAAATTCTTTTGCTTTGGCTACGAATGTATTTACGACATCATCATATACACATTTGCCGAGTTTTCTGCATGCCTGACATCCCGAACAATCTCTGATTTCAGGATTCCCAAGTTGAAAAATTTCGGTCTTAATCCCTTCTTTATTTAGTACAATTGAAATTTCTTCAAGTGCCGTAAAAGTACATCCGTTTCTGTGAGAACTTCCGTTTACCAATAATACTTTCATTTTATTTGCTCCTTTATGTCTATTATAAACATAAAATGCACGCTTTCAAATATTTATATTTTTGTTATAATAATTTACGAAAAAGGGATAATAAATGAAAGTACTACCAATCACACAACGCTTATATTGTGTTGGAAAAAATCAAAAAAGTTCGGTCAACACCAACAAGCGGCAAAATACTACGGAGTTTTTGCCTGTTTATTATCCCGTAAATTTCGAGGCAAAAGTTATTAATATTGAGGCAGAAAAATCGAATCTGATAAGACGATTTAACGCAATTTTGAAAAGAAATACAGCAAGACTTTCTGACGAAGAAATCGTTACAAAAATGACAAATGCTATCACCAAATTCTTTGATCAAAAATTTAAAAAATTAAAAAACCTTGAAAGTCAGGCAAGAATCATAAAAGCAAGCGGAATCCTGAGTGCTACACAAAAACAGGAATCTTTAAATAATCTCAGAAAAGATTATAACAGAACACAAAAATCTTTACCGAATTGCCAAATAGCAATCGGACCGGAAGACGAATTAACGGATTTTCTGCTGATTAACAAATTCAAATCAGCAATTTCGGACGATAACTTCAATTTAAAAAAGGTTTTCTTAAAACACTATGAGCCTCTGAACAACATAAAAACAATTGAAGAACTGAATGAACAATTCCCTTCAATAGATACACCACTCAGACCGGAATTTGTTACGGCAAAGAAAATTGCCCAAAATTTGACAAAAGAGTTTTATTTAACACTCGATGAATTTCATCAAAACGGAGATGAAAATGGAGCAAAAGAATACATGAAAAAAGTATTCATGGATATTCTGAGCAATGCATTCGGAAAACACCTTTATACGTTTGATGAACCTACCGCCGCAAGAATTGTAGAAGCGGTAGGTGACGCAATAATCACAAGATACGAATCGCTGGCAGAAAAAAATATGTTGGACTCACTGCCTATAAAAATAAAGCAAAAAACTCCGATTATTTCCGAAAATGATATTGCACTGCTTAAAGTCGATTATGATGACTTCGTTCTGTCTGTTATTCGTGACATATATCTAAACTTTAAAAAACCGAACGATATTATTTATTCAAAAGATAACAACACGATAAAAGTTGCGAAAATCAAGGATAATCCCTACAAATTTGAAAAATTGGATGAAACACTTAAACGTTTTATATCGGATTCGGAAACAATTAAAAACTTCCAAAGAGAATATCACAGATATTCTGACGAAGAACTCAGAAACAGAATACTGTTCATCACTGACAGAATGGGAAACAATGAAAGACTGCTCGAAAAATTGGTAGAATTTGATTCTTGTATGTTCACCAATGAAGACAAACAGCAATTACATATTTTATTCAGAAAACTCGATTCCGTATTTGATGAAGACAAAACTCTTGAACAAGTTATGCAAGAAATTGCAGAAGAAGACATCCGTCCGCACGGAACAGCAAAAATCAATGAAGCAGAACGGAATAAAGCATATACAAGACTTAAAGAAGAACAAAGAGCAGCCTCAAAACTCAGAGCGATACTAAAGAATTTTGATGATGCAATTAATGTTTTATATATAAACAATTTGAACTATGCCGCTGAAATTGCTTCCGAATATCGTCCAAAAAGTCTTGAAGGCATATCTGACGGTTACAAGTTTATAATAGATACAATAATGCATCACACAAATAAAAATCTTGAAATTACAGAAAAAAATACAATTCAAAGAGAAATTTTGTACTGGGACAAATACAATGAGCAGAAAAACGATACTTCGGAACTGTTAGAGAAAGCAAAGAAATTCGCAACAAATGAAAACGGAACAATTAATGAAATTAAAGCCGGCGGCTATTTGTTTAATCACGGAGTTGTATCGGCTTATCCGGAAACAGGTGAGTATAATAAAGAAATTTTAGAACTCATTATGAAAAATTTTGGAGAAAACAAAGAAAAAGCCGTAAAATATCTTTGCAAATATGACGAATATAAAACGCTATGCGAAAAACACGGGCAAAAAATTGGAAACCTGACAAAAATATTTAACTCTCAGGACTCTGACGATAAGATTTTATTAAAACACATAATCAAAAAGGATTATATAACCTCCGATACATCCGCAACTGCTGCAATGGGCAAAAACAATTCGGTAAAAACTACGATTTCCGCAAAAGCAAAGCAGGAAATTTATGACTACTACAGATTCCCTAAATGTATTGAATTCTATGAAGCATTCGAAAATGCAATGACAATTTTTGCATCAAAAAAATCTTCAGCAGGAATAAAAAATTTGGGCAGAAATAATAACAGCCTTACAGATATCATTGAACTAAAGATTCTTGGATATGACGACCGTTTGGTAAGTTACGACGGAACATACTATTTTAACGAATTTACTCCTGTCGGAAGACACTAATTTTTTAACACACAAATTGTCGATGGGGAGACTGCTTACTCGCTCGCGTTGAACGGCAATTTCGGATTTTGCATCAAGAACTTACGTTCTTTTCGCAAAAATCCTCCAGCTTCCGCTCGCTCACGCTCGAACTCTGACAAGACTCCGTCTTGTGGAGTTCTCGTCTCCTTTTACAATTATTTTTTAACACACAAAATGCCGATGGGGAGACTCGAACTCCCGACCCACGCATTACGAATGCGTTGCTCTACCAACTGAGCCACATCGGCATACTTAAATTTTAGCACAAAATTTTATTTTGTGCGTTGGAAAAACTTTGCCAAATCCTTATGAGCAATAATATGCGAAATCGGTCGGCCATGCGGACAAGTAAACGGTTTTTCACATCCGCGCCAGTTTCTTATAATCTCCTGCATCTGAAACAAATTCAAATAAGTATTCGCCTTCACCGCAGCCTTACAAGAAGTCGTTATCAATATCTGCTCCTCAATATTATCAATATCTCCCGAAATATGCTCCAATATATCCGCAAGAATTTCCTTTGGCGGAATTTTGGAAAGCAATTGAGGAACTTTCCTGAATATAACCTCATTATCCGACATAAAATCGATTTCATATCCGAATTTAATAAGTTTATCTTTGTTATTTTGAAGAAGTTCCTTTTCACTTGGCGAAACCTCTATCACATCGGAAATAAAGAGCAATTGGCAATCAATATTTTTTGATTTCTTTAATTGTTCATAAATATAGCGTTCCTCTGCTATATGCTGGTCTACAATTTCCAACCCCTCTTCACGCTCAATCAAAATATAAGTCTTTTTATACTGACCGATTATTACGTCCTCTTCTTCCTTAACCTCTTCCGATATAAATTTCCCCTGACTGTTATCCTGTTTCACAATCGAAAGTTTCGGTCTATCCGGAGCATAAAAATTCTCAGGTATTTTTGAATCTGAATCAACATAAACATCATCAACCGGTTCAGGTTTATAATTCTCATTAACAAAAGTCCTAAATGGTATATTCTTAGGTTCATTATCAGAAAATTCGCTTGTTTGTTTGGTTTCAGACAAATCAAATTTCGGTTTTTCCACAAAACCTGAAAGTGCGGAATCAACTGCCGTATAAATAAAATTGAAAATTTGATTCGGATTTTTATACCTGACTTCTTTTTTTGTCGGATGAACATTCACATCCACATCCTCAGGCGGAATTTCCAAATTCAAAACAATTACCGGATATCTTGAATTTGCCGTTAAATTCCTGTACACGGTATCAATCGATTTTTGAAACACAGGACACTTCACAATACGCGAATTTACAAACATATAATAATCTTTTTTGCTCGCCTTTGTATAGTCAGGAGTGCTTACATATCCTGAAATTTTCAGCCTTGAAATTTCATCCGTCTTATAAACTTTTCTTAAATATTTGTCCAAATCATTTGATAAAACTTCGTTAATCACACCGATAACTTCACCCTGACCCGTCGTCTTAATCACGGTTTTACCGTTATTTTTAAGCTCAAATCCGACTTCCGGATGAGCAAGCGCCATGGCTTGAATGAGTTCTGAAATATAAGCAAACTCGGTTTTCGTACTCTTTAAGAACTTTAATCTTGCAGGCAGGTTATAAAACAAATCTTTTACTTCCATTATCGTACCTACCGCACAACCTGTCTTGGAAGATTTTACCTCAGAATTTTCACATTCAACTTTTACACCCGTATCAAATTCTTTTGTTCTTGTTATACAGGTGAGTTTTGAAATTGAAATAATACTTGCTAGCGCTTCTCCTCTAAACCCCATTGTGGTAACGGAATATAAATCTTCACCGCAAGTAATCTTGCTCGTAGCGTGTTTGGAGAATGCAAGAAGAATATCATCGGGATGAATACCTGAGCCGTTATCCGCTACGCGTATATTTCTGCACTCATTTGATATATCAATGCTAACCTTTGTAGCACCCGCATCAACCGAATTTTCAACCAATTCCTTTACAACGGAGTACGGGCGTTCGATTACCTCTCCCGCCGCAATCTGATTTATAACATTCTTTGACAGTTGAACTATTCTACCCATTAAAATCCCCGATACATGAATTATACTTCAAAAATTACGGTCTTATTAAAAATTTTATTGCTCTTCCTTCAATATGCTCATTCATTGCATATTCACGTTTTTCAAGCGGAAGTTCCGCAGTGATAAGTTTTTCAACTTCTACTTCACCTGATGCAATCAACTCTAAAGCCTTACGAAAATATTTTGGAGTGTGATGAAATACACTCATAAGTTTTATATCGCCATAGTGCATTTTTGTCGTATCAAAAGTCACCGTAGAACCTGATTTACACCCGCCAAAGAAGTGAACAGTTCCGCCCGGACGCACACAAGAAAACACCCTCTCCCACATTTCCGGAAGTCCGACACACTCAACCGCAACATCAAGTCCTTTCTGCTCCTCTGTAAAATCTCTGAAAATCTTTTCAGGATTCGGGTACTTCTTCAAATCCACAACCTCATCCGCGTGGCTAAATTCTTCCGCCAACTTCAGTTTAACAGGATTTCTGCCTGCTGCAATTACTCGCGCACCTTTTAGTTTTGCAAGTCTTGCAAACATAAGTCCAATAGGACCAATCCCGATAACACCTACCGTATCACCTTCTTTGATGTCGGTTCTTTCTACACCATGCACTACATTTGCCAGAGGTTCCGCAAATGCCGCTTTCTCAAACGGCAAATCATCGGGAAGAATTATGGTATTCTTTTCAACAATTCTTGACGGAACAACAATATATTCCGCATACGCACCATTCAGTAAATCCAAATTTTCACAGAGATTATATTCGCCTCTTTTACAATAAAAGCATTCCCCGCAAGGTGCGGAATTTGCACAAACAACTCTGTCACCGACTTTAACATTTGTAACTCCTTCGGAAATTTTAGCAACAGTACCGGCAAATTCATGTCCGAATCCTGACGGAATTTTTTTGATAAGAACAGGATGACCGCGTCTGAATGTTTTAACGTCAGTTCCGCATGTCAAAGCAGCACCGATTTTTACAAGGATTTCACCCTTCTCCAAAGGCTTTATCATTG
>JAFXYU010000197.1 GCA_017541565.1 bacterium
AGCCGCCTGTTGCACTGTTGATTACTGCACCGCCATTGTCTTTGCCCAAGCCGGTATCTATTGATGCATACCCTGCCTGCATTGCCATAAATGCTGCGCTCAAGGCTATCGCTGCTAATTTCTTGTTCATGTTTCTCATATGCATTTCCTTCTCATTTCGACTTTTCGTCATCTTTATCATACTATTAAAAAACTCTGAAAAAAAAATATTTGCTAAAATTTTAACAAAAATTTAGCAAATTGTTACATTCCGTAATATATTTTTACTATCCTACGATACTCTTATATATGAGACTTGATGCCTTTACTATAAAATCTTTACCCTGTGGTGCATTATATTGTCTGTTCGCCAATATGACTATAATATACTTCTTTCCGTTTGGAGCATAAACAATTCCGGCATCTCCCAGCATGCTGCCGATATCACCTGTTTTGTGCACAAACATAGCACCCGTACCAAGTCCGGCTGCTATCAGTTTATTATTTTTTACATGACTCATATAATCAATTATGTACTCTCTGGAATTTATATTAAGAAACCCTGGGTTATCAAGATTATAAAGTATTTTTGCCATGTCTAATGCAGTAGTTTTATTAGTTCCTTTCAAATCAGGCAGCCATGTTCTGACAAAAGTTTTTGAAATACCCCAATCCCTTAAACCGATATTTACATCATCCATGCCGCCCAATTTTGCCATAATCATGTTTGTTGCGGAATTATCGGAATCCTGAATCATTGTTTTTGCCAATGAATCGAGTGAATATTTTGTTCCGGAAGCAGCATACTGCAGACCGCCGGAACCTGATGCTCTATAATAATCCGTCAAAGTCATTTCGTCATATATTGTCATTTGTTTTGCTTCAATGGATTTGAACATTCGAACAAGAACAGGCAATTTTATGATACTTGCTGCCGAATACTGAACATCAGCATTTATGTTAATATATTTGCCGTTCTCATATTCCCAAACATATATCGCAGGCTTTATTGAAGGATATGCTGCCATAAGCCCCTGCAACTGTTTTTTTAATGCTGACATTTCCGAAGTTTGGTACATTGTTGTAACTTCACTGTGAACTTTTTCCACTGTTTTTGTTTGCATTAAACGATTTAAGAACATATCATTATTAACATAATTAACAGTCGGCTGCATTACGGAATAAATATCCGGTGTTTGTACCGTTATAATACCTTTTTGAGCGAGATTACCGTCATGTAATGCCGGAGCATTTATTCCTTCTATTCTATTTGGCATAAATACTTGTTTTGTAAGATTATTGTATGTACACGGAAATACAAAATATAAAAATGCGGCAAATACGGACAATAAAAGTGTAACATTAAATATATAAACTATAGGATTAAGTTTTTTTGCTTTTCTGATTTTTTGCTTAGATTTGTGAACTCTTTTTAGGGCATGCCTGCGCGAAGGCTCCACAACATGCAGTCTTCTCTCCCTTATCTCTTCTTCTGATATTTGCCGATAAGCGTACAACTATCTATCCTCCAAGGCCCCGCAATATTATATTATCATTTTTATCTATAAGGCAAATCCTTCGTACGGAGGAATTTGGCATTACTGCGGCAAATTTGATAAACCGCCATGTTTTTGGTATGTTTGAGACCGTGTGAAGTATTATACTATTCGCTACAATTGTAACGTTTTATTAAGTTGTTCCTTTCACAATAGCAAAAAAAAAAGTTTTATTGACTTTAAATATGTAGGTACCGTATGGGGTTCGTATGATTAAAGAAGTAAGATTACCAGACAATCAAACTTTATTCAGGGCAAAAACCGATAAAAAGAAGCAGGAAGAAGAATCAAAGATTCTTCCGAATACTTTGGAAACTCGTGTTATGCAAAAATTTGACAAAACTGCGAGCGCCATTACTGAATATCCTGTTAAAGGTCTGAGAGGGGATGTTAATTCTGATTTCTACGAATTTCTTGCAATGGGTATAATCCCGTATATAATAGGCAGCAGTATGTTTATGGGCCTATTTAATCTGGTAAATAATCATCTTCTTCCGACATCAAAAAAAATCGCCTCAGCAACAGGTAAGAAAATGGCATTGGGTGTCATTTTATACGGAATCGGAAAAACTCTTGGTAACGATATTGTAACCCGCCCGATTGCAGCATCAACAGGTATTGATATTGAACTCCCATACAGAAATGTTTATTATCCGCTTCCTACCAAACCGGGGGAAGCCGCCGACATATACCCGCAGCATCAACAGAGGAAAGTATACGACAGCCGCGAATTTTTCCGCAAAGATTTAATTGCGAAAGATCCGAATTACGGAGACGCTTACTACAATAAAATTGCACAAAAACTCGGACTGGGTGACAACCTTAAAGACCCTGTAACAGAAACGACCCCAATTATCCAAAGCGTTGTATCTACAACAAAAACCGCAAAAAGTCTTGCTTCATTCGCATGGGCAGGTGTCGGGGTCGGTCTTGCAATGCAAAATTCTTGGATAGATTTCTTTGATGCTTTTGCTAACAGGGCAAAATATTTCCCAAAAGAAGGTGACGGATTCTTCACAAAACTTGGTGGCAACATTAAAAATTTTGGTAAAAATACTTGGAAAATGTCCGGCGAATTCGGAAAATCATTTATTAAATCTTGCAAAACAATGTGGACAGGTCCTAAAGGAAAAGAAGGTTTCGCAAAACATGCCGGAAAAGCATGGATTTTGTTTACGGCTGCTCTAACCGCATTCGGTATATTCAATGCTATATATAGGGCAAAAAATATGGGCAAACTCGCAAATAAAGACTTGATTGACAGAAATCAGGAAAGTACGGTGATATAATGGCAATAAATCCTGTACAACCGAATATTGATAATATAAAACCTGTAAATTACAGGGAACAAAAAGGTGCAATTAAAACCTCAGAGGATGTGAAGCCGTTAAAACCCGAAGGACACCTCGTTCATGACACAATTTTATCAGTTCCCAAGTTCTGGATTAAAGATATTGCCTATGACCTTAAAGCCGTAAAAGACGGATTTCAGGGAAAAACAAACGACCACCAACAAGGCAGACTTAATGATGTCGGACTTAAACTTGGCGGTATCGGAATTGCAACCTATTTGGCTTCGATGACTTCAGATCCGAAACTCAGACTTATGGAATACTTGGGATTAGGTTCTTTCCTTGCAGCAATGTCTCTCTATCCGAAAATTGCAATCAATGCACCCTCAAGAATTGTTCACGGCTTTGATATCGGAAAAGAGTACATCGACGACCAGGGCAGAAAAAAATCCGTTTTTCAAGATTCTAACTACATACCGTTTGATATGTACCAAGGAGATTACCCCGGAGAAGATTTAGACATTATCGGCGACAGAATGGGCATTCCGCGTGATATCAAAAATCGTCACGACCTGATCAAAGAACAAATGAGAAAAATTGCTACTCAGAATAATACTCTTTGGATGTTAACAGCCGGTTTTGCAACTCCGGTCATGGCAGCCCTTATGTGTGTAGGACTCGAAAAACTTATCGTTCCGGCTATGGAAGCAATTAGAAATTACTCGTC
>JAFXYU010000198.1 GCA_017541565.1 bacterium
GGCGGGAGCGCACGGTGAATTGACAGGCATGATGATTGTCAAAAAATATTTTGAAACCAAAGGTGAGCTAAACAGGAAAAAAGTTATCGTTCCTGATTCCGCTCACGGTACAAATCCTGCCAGTGCAAAAATGTGCGGGTTTGATATTGTAGAAGTTAAGTCCAACGATAAAGGGCAAGTCGATATTGATGCACTTAAAACACTATTGGATAAAGATGTTGCGGCAATAATGATGACCAATCCGAATACTCTTGGTATTTTTGAAGAAAAAGTTTTGGAAATTTCAAAACTTATGCATGAAAACGGCTCGCTTCTTTATTATGACGGAGCGAATTTTAATGCGATAATGGGGTGGACAAATCCAAGATTAATGGGGTTTGATGTTGTACACATTAATTTGCATAAAACGTTTTCGACTCCGCACGGAGGCGGCGGTCCCGGAGCGGGTCCGGTTTGTGTAACAGAAAAATTGAAAGACTTTTTGCCTGTTCCGATAATCGAGTTCGACGGGGAAAAATACAGAAGAAATTATAATATTCCTGATTCGATTGGAAAAGTTCGCGGTTTTTACGGTAACTTCGGGGTTTTAGTGAGAGCGTATGCTTATATTCTTATGATGGGCGACAACCTCAAATTGGCAAGCGCCGATGCCGTGTTGAATGCAAATTATATTAAAGAAAAATTGAAGGGTGTATATGAACTTCCGTATGACGAGCCTTGTATGCATGAGTTTGTTCTTTCCGGTGAAAAACAGCATCATCAGGGTGTTTCAACACTGGGAATAGCGAAAAGACTTATGGACTCAAACTGCCATCCGCCAACGGTCTATTTCCCGCTTATTGTACACGAAGCAATTATGATAGAACCGACGGAATCAGAGTCAAAACAAGTTCTGGACGGATTTATCGATACAATGTTGAAAATTGCGAAAGAGATTGAAACCAATCCCGAAGAGGTTTTAAAATCGCCTAAAACAACTCCTATAAAGAAGGTTGATGAAACTCTTGCCGCAAGACAGCCGAATTTGACCTTCAAGGGGATTTAATCATCATAGTATGTATGTTAAAATGGTTCTATGAACGAAAAAATATACAGAAAATTGCACAATGCACTAACAGCGAATGATTATGAGTCCGTTCGCAAGATTGCGGAAAATGAATTGAAACGGATAGGAGCAATGGATGAATATTATTTTTATCTTGCTCTTGTAAGTGATGATATGAAAGAAAAACGTGATTTGTACACGAAAGCAATTGCGCAAAATCCGGATTTTATGGATGCTTACCTTAACAGAGGACTTGTTCATAATGAACTAAAAGATTATGAAAACTCTATTAAGGATTATGATAAAGCGATAGAACTTGACCCCAAATGTGCGCTTGCCTACAACAACAGAGGGTATACAAAGTACAAAATGCAGGATTATAAAGGCGCACTAAAAGATTATAACAAAGCAATTCTATTAAATCCAAAATTGTCTATCGCACTCGATAATAAAGCAAAACTTGTTTCTGAGGTTTGTTTGGAAGACGATAGTACTTTTAGTGAGAAGTATTATTTGAGTTTGGGAATAGGTGACGTTAATAAAGGAAATTTTACTGAGGCTGTTGAAAACTTTAACGAAGCATTAAAATATAATCCGCTTTCATCATTGGTTCATTTTTACAGGGGCGTTGCCTTTCAAAGTATGAATAAAATTGATGAAGCAATTGATGCTTATACAAAGTCTATAGAAATTAATAAAAAAATGATTGACGCATATTTTAACCGCGGTCAATTGTTATTTAAGGATAATCCGAAACAGGCAATGGATGATTTTGTTACTGCAGTTGCTTTAGATCCCAAATTTATAGATGCGTACTACTCAATTGCTGCTATACAGAAAAATATGGGACAGTACAAAGAGGCCGTTCAAAATCTTGATAAGATACTTGAAATTGAACCGAACGCGGTGAATGCAAAAGCATTAAAAAAACTGATAATGAACAAATATATGTAGATTTATTTTCCAAACACAGGAGGAGGTTGAATATATAACGGTTTTAATTTTCTCCAGTCGGTTTCTGTTTTTGATAAAGCGATTTGAGCAAGAATTTCACCTATTGGGTATTCGGATTCTTGGTAAGAAACTGTACTTTCCGCAAGGGTGCTAAATCTCTCAAACAGGCTGTTATCCGTAATCAGTTTTCTGCCTTTGACAATTCCGTCGACTTTTTCCAATTCTATAGCACCCAAAATTTTTCCGTCAAAAACGTAGGCTTTGTTTTTTCTTGCGTCTAATGTAACTAAATCATTTCCGCCAAGAATTTTTGACAGTATCTCTAATGAAGAAACTCCGACTGCTTTAATATTAAGTTGCTGTGCAAGTACTCTTGCAACAGTAGTGCAAGCGCGGATGCCGGTAAAACTGCCGGGACCGATATCGGTTGCAATCATATCAATATCATTGGGCGTTAAATTGGTTTCTTTTAAAATTTTTTTTATTGTTGAAATCAAAAAAGCGGAATGGTAATTTTCACTCGTGGAAACAATAATCCGGCTTTTTATTACTTTATTTTCGTTTCTCAAAGTAATGTAGGTTTTATCAAGGCAAGTATCAAAAGCAAGTATAATCATTGTTTAATCCCCTCTATTATCCCGATATTTCTTTCTCCTACGGATTTAAAACTGTATATTCTTGAATCATCTTCGTCATAGGTTACTGTGATTTCTACTCTTTCAAACGGAAGTTCTCCCTGAGAAAATTCTGCCCATTCAACAAAAGTTATTTTTCTGCCTTCCGAGTATTCTCTGAGTTCATCGGTTATTGAGCGTATTCCTACGTTTTCAAGGCGGTATAAATCAAAATGGTATACAGGAATTGAAGCGCTGTGGTATTCGTTAAGAATGACAAAACTGGGACTGGTGACTTTTTCTTTTATTCCGAGGGCTTCGGCAACAAGTTTTACGAAAGCGGTTTTTCCTGCACCGATTTCACCAAATAAATTGACAAAGCAGCCATCTTCCCGCACTAGTTGCGCAAACTTGTATGCAAGTTTCTTTGTATCATCTAACGTTTTACAAACAATCGTTGTTTCCATGTTTATCCTTTTACAATTTTCATAAGTCTTGCCCAAACTTCATCAATTGTTCCGTTCGCATCAAGTTTAAAAAGAGTACCTTTATTTTCATAAAATTCAATAAGAGGTGCCGTCTCTCTATAATAAGTATCAAATCTTGCTTTTGCAATTTCTTCATTGTCATCTGCGCGGGTTTTTAGTTCAACTTGGCATTTATCGCAAATATTTTCGATTTTGGACGGTTTAAATTTCTTGTTATAAATTTCTCCGCATTTTGGGCAGGATTGGCGATGAATAATTCTTTCAATAAGAATATTTTTATCTATATCAAAATAAATTGCTTTGAATGAAGCCGGAGAGTCTCCGTCAATATTTTTGTTAATCTCATCAAGCAATTTTGCCTGTTCAAGACTTCTCGGATATCCGTCCAGAACATAACCGTTTTTACAGGAGTCTTCTCCCAGTTTTTTTGCGATAATTTTTCCTACCAAATCAGGCGGAACAAGCAGACCTTTATCAATAAATTGCTTTGCGATTTTTCCTTCTTCCGATTCTCTTGCAATTTCCGCTCTCAGAAGCGAACCCGTATCAATGTGCGGAAAATTCAAGAACTCAGACAACATGTTGGTTTGCGTACCTTTTCCGCATGCCGGCGGACCAAGAAAAATAAACTCTTGCTTCATATCCTTCTCCTTGTTTTATATAATTTTATTATAGAACTAACATGAAAGAATGTCCTTAATTAAAAAGTTCTTTATTAATTTTATCTCTGTTTTTATTGTAATTGTAATCAATCGGACGAGGTTCGGAATTTTTGATTGCATCCAAGAATACTTTATCTTTGCCTTTAAAAATCGCAGCGGAGTCTTTGCGGGCAGGGACAATAAGTCCGGTTGAAGTAAAATAATCTATGCATTCTTTTGAGGACAAATATTTTACAAATTTCTGAGCGGAATTTATGTGTTTTGTGTTTTTTGATATTGCCCAACCTGATGCATCGGCATACGTTTTCCCAGGAAAAGCCATTATTCCGTATTCAAATTTTGCAGTTTCTTTTATTTTTGGATACATCCACCGTCCTGACGTATAAAAAGCGAGGTTTTCATTCAAAAACATTTGTGCTTGAGTTAAACTTCCGGCGTCGTACGGCTTTGGAGCATACTTACCTTCCAATCCCAAATAGTACTTGATGCCGTTGTCATAACCCAGTGTTAAAATATATGGTTCGGCATAAAAAATATCTCTTTCATAACTTATTCCAAAAGTATTTTTGCCATAATTGCGTTTTATTTGTTTGTCAAAATCCGCAAACGTTCTCGGTTCGTATGTTATATAATTTTTGTTATAGTAGATAACTAAATTTGATACATCTCTTGGTATTGCGAAAAGTTGTTTATCAATTGAGAGAGCATCAACACTCTGTTTAAATAACTCATTTTTATCAATCAGATTGTTTAGGTTTTTAAGTTTGTTTTTATATACGGGCAAATACAGATTATTAACAAAAATAACATCAGGAGAAGTGTTTGATGCAAAAAGTAAGTGTACTTTTTGAAAATAATTCTGCGGTATATGAATAAAACGTACTTTTATATCGGGGTTTTTTCTTTCAAATTCGTTGATAATATTTTTTATAATTGCGACTTCCGTAACAGAACCCCAAGAAGAAAATGTTATTATTTCCCTCTTATCTCTTGAACATCCGCTTAAAAATATTGAAATTAATATTAATACTAAAATTCGTTTTAGCATAAATCCATTATGTACTCCATGGAATTATCCGAAATATTTACAATAAATTTATTTGTTCCTATTCTGATAATATATTGAGTTATTCCATTCTCCAACTTTTCATTTAATCTTGCCTGTATTCTTTGGGAATTAAGTTTATCATATCTTTTTACAACTTGCAGTTTACGTCGGATGTAACAAATTACGGCATAACCGGTATCATTTTTACACAAGTGGCAGCCCGTGTTTTCATTGATTTCTGCCGTATTTAATATGTCAAAAGTTTCACCTTCAACCGAGCAGGTCCTTATGCGCTGATCAATTTTATCGGACTCTTTATGTTTTTCTGCAGAAGTTTCAATCTTTTGTTTCGATTCGACTTTTTGTATTCTTTGTTTCTGTTGATTTTCAATCACTTGCAAGAGTTCGGATGTTTTAGAATCTTTTTTATTTTCTTTTGAAACATGGTGAACGGTTTTATTAAGTTTTAACAATTCCATCGGTTGTTTGTCGTTCTCGTCTGTTATTTCTGTACCTGTTTCCGCATCGATACTGTTTTCGGAAGAATCCTCTTTTGCCGGAGTTCCAAACATATCATCGTCATTTTCAAATTTATTAATAATATCAAAAGTCTCTTCTCCGTCGTAGAAAGGCTTGAACGTCACATTTGTAATGCTTTTTAAAAGAGAGTCTTCGTCAGCAACAGCAGCAGGTTTGGGGGTGTTGTATTTTTCAGGATGATTCATTGCATCTTTCAAATCGGGCAGGCTTTCTTCTATATTCAAAGTTTGAACATCGTAACCTTTTGCGACAAGTTCAACAGTGTCAGACGGACGATATTTGTTAAATTCCGGATTGTCAAAATCCAATGTTAAATCCGGCAATTCTTCGTGTACATTAAGTTTGCTTACTTCGTAGGAATCATTGTAATATACCACTTGAGGTTTGACTTCGTATTCAATCTTTTTATTGCCCTGTTGTTTAAGTGCTTCGGATAAATCAGGAAGCATATCTTTGACGTTTAGTGTAAGTATTTCATGTGTCTTATGTGAAACTTGTCTCGACTCTATTTCTTTTTGCATTTGCATAGTTCGTTCGGGATTTGTTGTTAAGTCCTTTACAAAGTTCGTGTCGATTTCAACATTTATTAATTTATTCAGAGCGTCAACATCATCTTTTGAAAATGATAGATTTTGATTAATTGTATAATTTGTTATCAAATCTTCTAAAACCTCATATTTTGATGTCTTTTTCGGTTTTATCGGATTTGAAACGGCATATTGTGAAATATTATTAAGTGTTTCATCACTAATTTCCGAATTAAGCAAATCGTTAATTTTGTTAATATCGGATTGGGTAAAGGTGAATGTACCATTAAGTATGTATTTTTCGTACAATTCCTGCATATAATTATTTGCATCAATTTCTTTTTGAGCGATATCTTCTTCGTCAAAATTAAAAGTGCTTAGAAAATCGTCAAGTGCCAAATTATCGTGTTCTTCGCTCTCTTCTTCGGATGTATTTTTTTGTTCACCGTTCAATTTATTATTTGCCTGAAACAGTTCATCTAAATCGACAATGACATTTTCTTCACTTACGGTTTCTTGATTTTCGTCTTCCGGCTTATTTACAACGGTATCTTTTGGAGTCGGCATTTTTATGGGTTTTTCATACATTTTATTTAAGGCATTAATAGTGTTTTTTATTTGTTTGCGCTTTGTCGGTTTTTGATTATTTTCTTCATCTTTTGCAGAAAAATCTATCGATTCTCCTACAATTTCATTCATTTTATTTTTGCCTTTGATGTATATAAAAATACAAATTGTAATTACAGTAAGTACTCCGAAAATCCAGAGAAGGGTATCATCGGTACTGTTTTCATCAGTAGCGGCAGTAGCGGTTGCAGTATTATCCGGCAATGTATTATCTTCCGTAATCGGTGTGCCGGAATTGTCTGTGGCATTTTCCTGTTGCGTACTCGGAGTTTGTTGGGCAGGTGGATTAAACTGTGTTCCTGATGATTGTTGTTCACGTTTTTTTTGTTTATTTGCTGTATTTGTACTGTCCGAAGTCGTTTGTGGCGTGCCTTCATCGGTAGTATATGAATAATTGTAATTTGAGTCATCCGATTTATCTAAGTTCGAATCCGTTGCAATAAAAAGCGTTTTTTCGGCATTCAACTTTATACTTGGTGAGGATGTTTTTATCGTAATTTTTGTATATCCGTTACCGTTCGTTGTATATGGCATTGTTCTTATGTTAATGCTTTCGACGTTATTCGTGAGTTTAGGTGACGATGCATTCTTTCCGTCGGTTTCCGGGAGCATTATTATATAGGTATTAGCGTCGGTTTTTTTGGGGATGACGGGAGTGTTATCACTAATTTTCGTGTGCAAAATTACATTAACGGAATTGTCCGTGCTGCCATTCAATTCGAGTGACATAAGGCTGTTTTTATAATGCTCTGCTCCGCAAGTTCCCACAACCGTTATAACAGAAGCCAGAACAAGCGCTAATGTTCTTTTTTTAAATCGCTCCATAATATGTATATTAGCACAATTTAAGGAGTCATACTATACTTTATTTGTATTACACTCTTATTTTTCGGATTTTATGTTCTCTATTTCATTATTTTTGTTATCAAATACTGAAATCTCGAC
>JAFXYU010000199.1 GCA_017541565.1 bacterium
AAGACAAGCCATCGTGTTTGCGGTATACAATCCTTGACAAGCGCCGGCAGAAGGACAAGATGCCTCCTCCAGTTCAATAAGTCTTTCTTCGGTAATTTCGCCGTTACGGAATTTCCCTATTGCCTCAAATGCACCTTTAATCATTGTAAGTTTTTCGCATTTACTTTCACCGTCCAACATAGGTCCGGCAGTAACAATAATTGACGGAATATTAATTCTTGCGGCTGCAATAAGCATACCCGGAGTGATTTTGTCGCAATTTGAAAGCAAGACAAGTCCGTCCAATTGATGTGCTTCCGCAACGGTTTCAACGCAATCAGCAATCAAATCTCTTGAAGGAAGAGAATAACGCATTCCGGAATGTCCCATTGCAATTCCGTCACAGACAGCAGGCACACCAAAAATAAATGCCTGACCACCGCCGGAATGAATGCCTTTTTCTATCTGGCGCTCTAAATCACGCATTCCTATATGTCCCGGAATTAAGTCTGAAAACGAACTTGCTATACCTATATACGGAACTTTCATATTCTTTTTTGAAACTCCCGTTGCCATCAGTAGGCTTCTGTGAGGTGTTTTGGATATCCCTTTTTTTATTTCGTCGCTTCTCATTAATTAACACTCCGATTTAATTTTATCATGGATTTATAAACGGAAGCGATTAAAAAACTGCTTTACTTGTTAAGTTTCAATATTTCTTTTTTTGCACATTCAAACATAGAATTTACAATTTGTGAATTTGAATAAATATTCATCCCCGCGGATTCCAAGACCTGTCTCATTCTCATTTCCCAAATTGAGTAGACTTCTTCTTGGGGCATATTCAGAGTTTTTCCTATAAGCGAAATCTCTCTAAAATCAATCGGCATTGGTAATGCTCCGCGCAAAATGTCCACAATATCCACTCTCTTTTTTCTGGGAAAAGCCTTTAGAAAAGACACCACTGAAAATTTGTTTTCTTTAATATAATCCCTGACCGTTTCAACCGCTTCATCGACCAAAATCGGTTCCTGAGGAATTTTATATTCTTCAAATTCTTCGGGAGCAACGTCCATGACCGTTGCAATACGCTCAATAGTTGTCCCTCTTGTCGAAAACGGAACTGTTTCGTCAATAAGGTTATAAACGTATGAAAGAGTCACCCCTATCATCTCGGCAAAATCTCTTTTATGAAGAGCATTTTTTGTAAGAAACTCTGCTACTTTTTCAGAACTTTTCTGAGGGATTATCTGTCTTATTTTCATTAATATTTCCTCTTTTAAAAACTTATTACCCTTATAAAATAATTTGCCCTTAAAAATTTTATAACCCCGACATAACTATCCGGAAGAGTTATTCAAATTTTGTGATATACTGAACCTATGAAGATTAAAAGATTGGGGCTTAAAAATTACAGAAACTGCGAATTTGCGGAATTGAATTTTGACAGAAAAAAAACTCTCATTGTAGGTAAAAATGCACAGGGTAAAACTAACATACTTGAGAGCATTTATTTTCTTTCAGACCTCAAATCTCCCAGAACCTCATCAATTTCCGACTTAATTAAAATCGGAAAAGACAAGTTTGAAATTAATGCACTTGTAGAAAAGAATGAAACAGAAATTGAACTTGACTACAATTATTCATTTGACAAGAAAAGAGAAATTTTAGTAAACAAAGTTAAGACAACTCCGAAAAATTTCAAATCCGCAGTAAGAACCGTTCTTTTTTCAACGAAGGACTTAATGCTATTAAGAGGTTCGCCGCAAGACAGACGGGATTGGCTGGACAGAGCAATATCGCAAATATATCCTGCTTATGATGAAAGACTTTCCAAATACGATAAAATCAGAATTCAAAAAAATAACCTTTTAAAACAAGAAATTATTGACGAAAATTTGTTTGATATCTATAACGAACAACTTGTAATTACGGGTGCTAACATCATATTTTTACGAAAAAAATTTTTAAAAGAAATTGAAAAAATTGCATCTGAAAGACATAAAATTATAAGTAATACTGAAGAATGTACACTTAATTACTCCTGCCCAAAAGATGACATTGAAGAAATTTCAGAGTATTTAAAAGAAGAACTCATTAAGCACAGAAAAGAAGAATTTGCCCGCCGTCAATCTTGTGTCGGACCTCACAGGGACGATATAGAACTCAAAATTAACGGAATGGATGCCACTAAATTTGCCTCTCAGGGACAGCAAAGAACTCTTGTATTATCTCTCAAATTATCAGAACTTGAAATTATTAAAGAAAAAACGGGTTATTATCCGATTCTTTTATTAGACGACGTTCTGGCTGAACTGGACGACGTCCGACAAAACTATCTTTTAAAATCAATTGATTTGAACACCCAGACAATAATAACTTCAGTAGACACACTGCTTTTTGATAAAGAATTTCTTGAAGATGTTGAAATCTACACTATCGAAAACGGATGTATTAAAAATAATCTATCTTAAATAATCTATCATCTGTTTATTAATATTCTCATTAATTTTTTCCGCAAACTGTCTGGATGACTGATTGCTAAAAGGTACTTCGTTCATAAAATTTCTGAACTTGTACTTTAAGTTTTTGGCAATTGCGAGCATATCATACTCCGGAATCAAACAAATTCTTCCTATCGGACCATACACAAAGTCTGAGTCGCGTTTAAACTCACTGTCTTTCATATTAAAAATCCTGCGTGTCAATTTTGCTATATAAGAAAACAGCGGAAGAGTTTCCTTGTTGACAGGTACCGGATTATAGTTCAAATACAAAGACGGATATATACTTTCCACCTCTTTTGAGAGGTCTGTTTGATATTCCGTCATAATATGTATTATACGGTTGTCTTCAGGAAAATTTCTAAACCATTTTTTAGCGTTGCAATTTTTTATAACTTCTTCAAATGAAGTTAAGTCCCTCCCATTGTAATCATCCGTAAGTTGTAAAATCAAATTATTTTTAACAATTGCATGCTCACTGTTCGGAATTTTTCTTGAAAATCCGCAAGCACCAATATTTTTTATTCCGGTAAACGTTATGCCGTTCATTTAGAGTCTCCGATATAAAAAAAAAACACAAAAAAATATTTTTTGCTATTCAACACGGCAAAATCGGAATTTTTCAAAATTAAGAATCACTATGCGCTCTTTTTTATAAGAGTTTTGGAATAATTCTCAATTTTACTTGAAAGCCCTTTCTTTTTATTATCAAGAGCATCATTAACATCATTCAAGAGTTTCTTTTGAACTTCCTTTTCTCTTACAAATACATCCATCTCCTGTTGTTTTGTATAAGAATTTATTCCAGCCTTGTACAAAAATCTGGGAGCGATGAACAACATTGAAAGTGCAGCGGCACCGAGTCCAATCAGTCCGGCATGTTTCCAACTTGAAGTGTAACTTCTTGAAATTGCCATCATCGCCGCACCTATTGCAGTAGATATTCCTGCTGAATTAATTAGCGCAATATTTTTTTCCACACGAAGATTTACCGGATTTCGTAAATCTTGAAATTCCCCCTTGAATAATACCTTAGGGGTTAAGGCATCGACAGGTTGAATCATAATCACACACACTTTCTTTTTCTCTCTAGATAAACGCATTATAACTCCCGCATGGTATAAAGTAAACTATTCCAAAGTATTAGTTTTAACCGTTAACCATGCGGATGTGCCATGTCATACACATCTTTCATATGTTTCATTGAAACGTGAGTATAAATTTGAGTATTAGAAATACCGGCATGCCCTAAAAGTTCCTGAACAACTCTCAAGTCCGCGCCATTCTCAATCAGTTTGGTTGCAAAACTGTGTCTGAATACATGGGGTGTAACTTTTTTCGGAAGTTCTATCAAATTCACGGTTTCATTTATCACTTTTCGTATTGTATTATTCTGCAAGCGATATCCCGTATTATTCACAAATACAGGAGAATCCTCATTAGAAGGAATCCCGCCGTATTGAGGCAAAGGAATAAGATTTCGTGCTGATTTTATATACTGCTCCAGATAATTTTTTGCTCTGTCAGACATAAGC
>JAFXYU010000200.1 GCA_017541565.1 bacterium
AAATTGAAAATGTAAAAGTGGAAAGAATTACCCAAAACCACGAGAGAGAGATAACATTCCTGAAAAGAATTGCTGAACAATATGGATATATTTTCAAAATTGCTGAAGGTAATTTAGTTTTCTATAAAACCGAAAAACTTATAAATGCTGATTCTGCCAAGATTTTATATAAATCAGAACTATCAACAATAAGTCTGCGTGAAAAAACGAGCCAATTATATAAATCGGTTTCTGTTTCATATAAGAATCCAAAAACAGGGAAAGTTGTTTCGGCTACTGCCAAGAATGAAAACTGTGTCAAAGGCGATACTCTAAAACTTGACTGTCGTTGCGAGAATAAACAACAGGCTTTGATTAAAGCAAAAGCGGCACTTGCTAATGGTAATCACACTATTAAAGGCTCTTTATCCATGCCGGGAAACCCATATTTAATCGCAGGATTGAATGTTGAAGTAAAAGATGTCGGTAATTTTTCAGGGAAATACCACATCACCGAAGCTCGCCACACCATTGATAAACAGATGGGATATTCAACCAATGTGGAGGTAAAGTCGTGTTAAGGTTTGGAACTATAACTTCAATAAATCCAAAAACCGCAAGAGCAAAAGTTCAATTTGCCAATGACGGTATGAATTCCTATTGGCTCGCAGTCCTGCAAAACAGAACCTTTAAGGATAAGTTTTATTCAATGCCACCAATAGGCGAACAAGTTGCGTGTCTTATGGATGAAAATTCAGAAGAAGGTGTAATTCTCGGTGCTATTTACACTTCAGAAGATACTCCTGTTATTGAAACCGAAAAACAACACTCCGCAAACTTTGATGATGAAACTTTTGCGAATGTTGATAAAGAAACACATACACTTACTCTTTCATTCCCGAATATACATTTAATCGGGAATATTACCCACGAGGGAACTCTCTCAAATACTGATGGCATTACTTCTGATGCCGACATAACTGATAAAAAGTCCTCTATGCAAGATATGAGGGATACTTACAATTCGCATATGCACACAGGTAATTTGGGTGCAAATACATCAACGCCAAGCGAGGAAATGCAATGACAAAATTAGAAGAAATAAAATACGTTGATTGGCAATTTAAATATGACGGCATCGGTGATGTCGCAGAAGGTGTTGAGGATATAAACCAATGCATTGCGACAATACTGAATACTCCAAAAGGTTCTGATCCGCACCGACCGACATTCGGTTCAAACATCTATAAATACATTGATTATCCTGTTAATGTTGCGAAAGCAAATATTATCAGAGAAACAATAGATGCCATTTCCGAATGGGAAACAAGAGTTCAGGTTAATTCGGTTATTTATAGCGTTGAAGAATCAAACGTAAAAATAAAAGTCCAATGGACTCTAAAAGGCACATCTACTAAAGGCTCAACGGAGGTAACAGTATGACACAACTCCCTGAACCGCAATTTATTGAACGTGATGCTGATAAAATTACTCAAGAGTGGATCGCACTTTATGAGAAAAAGACAGGAAAAACTTTACAGCCTGCACAGATAGAAAGGCTTTTAATAGATGTCGGTGTTTACAGAGAAAATCTGCTCCGCATAAAAATTCAAGAGGTCGCAAAGTCTAATTTATTGAGCTATGCACCGATGGATGTTTTGGAGCATTTGGGCGATCTTGTTGATGTACAAAAACTTGAGGCAAAATATGCAAAAACAACAATAAAATTCAAATTGAACGAGGCATTAACAGTTGATATTCCGATATACAAAGGAACTGAAGTTGAATCGGAAGATGGCAAATATATATTTAAAACCGATAAAGATATCGTATTAAACGCAGGGGATTTATATGTAACTGTTGAATCAACTTGTGAAACCGCAGGAGCGAGTGCTAATAATTATGCTATCGGAAAAATAAATAATTTAATCACGCCTCTTGATTATGACGTAGCCGAAGTCACTAATATTACAATTAGTCATTCGGGAGCAGATGTTGAAACTGCCGACAGTTTACGAGAAAGAATCAGACTTGCACCTGAAAGTTTTTCTAACGCAGGGAGTATTGGAGCATATCGTTTTCATACTTTATCCGCTCATCAAAGTATTATTGATGTTGAGGTTTTATCGTCTTCCGCCGGAGTTGTAG
>JAFXYU010000201.1 GCA_017541565.1 bacterium
GCTATGTTCCAGTACATAGTCCTTGATCTGCGTGTAGGTTGCCCCATCCTGAAATTCGGACATATCCATATCTTCCAAAGAGAACTCAACCCGAATCTTTTTCGAGTCGACCTCGCCCTTGGAAAGCAAGACAACCGTCTCAATGTGATGTGTATAGGGAAATAAATCAACTCCCTGAACAAAATCGGGTTTGAATTTGTCGGAAATTAATTGCTCCATATCTCTTTTTAATGTTATTGGATTACAAGAAACATAGATTATGTTTTTTGCAAGTTTTGACATGGTTTTAAGAGTATCAGTAGAACACCCTTGTCTTGGAGGGTCTAAAATTACATAATCAAAAATTCTTTTTTCTTTTATAAAATTATTTAAATGTATGCAAGCGTCGCCTTTATATATTTCGTAATTTTTAATATTGTTTAATTTGTAATTTTCTTTTGCCATCAAAACTGCATTTTCGTTTTCTTCAACAAGAGTTATTTGAGAAGCTTTTTCACTTGCATATATTCCTATTGCTCCGACTCCTCCATAGGCATCAAGAATGGTGGAATTATTTTTAATTTGATTTTTTACAACATCAAATAATTGAATTGCGTTGTAGGGATTCACTTGAAAAAAGCTTGACGGGCCGATTTTGTATTTTTTGTCTTTAAAAGTTTCTTCAATGGAATCTTCACCGATTATTTTAATATTTTCATTACTTAAAATTTTGTTTGTTTTTTGATTGTTCAGGTTTGCAAATATTCCTTTAATTTCTTTAAATTCAGACATAATATCCGACGAAAAAGAACATAGCTTTGATTTATAAAATTTTTCAAATTCATCTAAAACGAATGTGATCATATCAGAGAAGTCGATCAAGTTTCTGTTTATCATTTTATCTGAATAAGCCTCATATAAAGCCCACAGCTCTTTGGCTCTTTCAATATTTCCTTTTATTTTTTCAACTTCCTGATATCTGCCTTTATTACGAGTTTCACCTCTTTGTTCTCTCTCGTAAATTTCCGATTCTAATTCTTTTAATCTCGGAGTTAGTGTCGGGTTGGTTAAGATATATTCATGGTATTTTTCTTTCGTTATTCTTTTTGTTTTTAGTTTTTCAATGTGACTTATGAAGTTTTTTGTAAAATAATATCTGTCTGCTCTCGGTGCAACAAAGAACTGCAAAGGAACTTCATCGATACATTCTTTCATAATAGCAATTTTTTCGGTGTCGTTAATAACTCTGACACCAACGGAAAGGTTAAATTGAGAAGGGTAAGTTTTAATAATATCATTACAGAATGAGTGGTATGTATAAATATCAACTGAAGATGCAACAACGCCCATCTTTTTAATTAATCTTTGTCGCATTTCATTTGCCGCCGCATCTGAATAAGTTAAACAGAGAATTGATGACGGATCAATGCCATCTGCCAACATTTTTTCAATACGATTAATTACAGTAAAAGTTTTTCCTGTTCCCGGCCCTGCAAGAAGCATCACTTGACCTTTTAAAATGTCAATTGCTTTCTGTTGCATTTCGTTTGGCGTTATTACCCCATTACTCATAATGCACCTTCTCTACTTTTTCATCACTTCTAATTTTCGTCTTACCCAAAGACATGCTAATTATAAAACAAGTATATGTCAAAAGTGGACACTTCGCATCTTGTTATAATATGTCCACATTTGACATAGGTATAGTTTATAATGGCTGTGGGTGAAGTGAACCTTTACCTGAAGTGATCGTTATAACATTATAAGGGGTAACTATGAAAAGATTTTTACTAACACTATTTATTTTATTCATAACTGCAAACATTGGTTTTTGTACAACAAATTCTTATGATATGTTTGGTCAAAAGACGGGTTCATATTCACTAAGGGGAACAACTATAAATCAATACGATAAATATGGACAACGAACAGGAAGTTTTAAACAGACCTCAAACGGATATAATTCTGCAGATGATGAAAAACAAAATAAGTGTCCTGCAACGCAATAATTGCCTGCAGAATGCAAAAGCCTAGACCATCCGTTTCTAAACATTTCCATTGCTATACTTCACTTAATATACATCATCTACTTTATATATTATAGCAATATTTCAAAACCCAGTCAACTAAATCAATCGTTTAATGTAGATATGTTAAGCATACACTTTATATCATGTTTATAAGTAAATGCTGCAAACCCTACGCCTGCCGCATTTTCTCTGCTATCGTCAAAATTTCTCTCGTCAATTTGACATTGTGAACACGCAAAATGTTCACTCCCTGCATAAATAAATACAAATTAAGTGCCGAACTTACACTATCAGTGTCCTGCGGGTTCAAATTTAACGTCTTCCACAAAAAAGTCTTGCGTGATATGCCCGCCAACGTCAGTCCGCCCAGCCCGCTAAACTCCTTTATCCGCTTGACCAGCTCAAAATTGTCGTCTAACGTCTTGCCAAAACCTATCCCAACATCGGTTATTATCTTTTTTTCATCAAAACCCTTTGAAACAAAAAACTTTATCCGCTCCTGTAAATCCCGATATACGCAGTCCGCTAAGCCTTCTTCCCGATTGCTCAGGCTGCAATGTGTGAGAACGTAAGGAACATTCAATTTTGCAATCGTGTCGGGCATCTTTGGATCGTATTCGCCTGATGAAATGTCGTTGATTATGTCTGCACCGCAATCCACAGCCGCCTGCGCCGTGCCTGCGTTCCTTGTGTCAACCGAGATGATACATTTTGGAAATCTTTTCCTGACTTCCTTTAATACCGGCAAAAGCCGGCTCTGTTCTTCTTCTTCGCTGACAGGCTCGTGGTCAGGTCGTGTTGACTCGGCGCCTATGTCAATTATATCTGCGCCTTCTTCTAACATTTCCTCTGCGTGTTTAATTGCATCTGCAGGTTTAAGATACTTGCCGCCGTCCGAAAAAGAATCAGGGGTCGTGTTCAGTATGCCCATTATGTACCTTCCCTCTGAGGTGAAGGTGCGCTCCCCGACGGTTAATTCAAACTCCGGCGGACATATCTGTTTGTTAAGTAACTCGGAAACTTGACTCAATCTGAACGGCTGGGTTTCCAGCTTTTTGATTATCTGCTTAATCTGTGCCGTGCTTCCGCCGATAAGACAATCCGAATATTCTATCTTTGACGTGATTACGTTGCGATTGACCGCACAATCCGTTCCGACTGATAAGGCTATCTGCTTTAAAATGTTTGCCTCGGGCGGTCTTAAATTAAAAACTTTGTATAAACCGTATCGGTACTTGTTTTCGGCTGTATATAAATAAGTTTTGTCAAAGCCGACCAAGGTCAACTCTGACAAAACATTATCATTCGAAATATTTTTTACCGCTATATCTGTCGTTCTCATATTTAAATTCTATCAGAAAAACAGATTTGTAAAAATTATAGTTTTTTGATTTTTTCTTTAGCTTTTTCGATGTCTTTCATCGTTCTTTCAGTATACGGTTAAAACGATTATTTTTACCTTAATCGGCTGTGTGTAAAGGGTTTAGCGGTCGGAAGTAACCTACGAATAATCTTTTCAGCAGTCCTGAAAGTCCATTTTTTGGCTGTAAAAGTCTAAAAATTTATCAATATTGTCCTAATTCTGTCCACGCAAGAGTTTTAGACTTATTAAACCTTTCCGGATTTTTGTACGCTTGAAAAGATTATTTGTACGTTTTTTGATATAAAAATTTTATGCTTTTAAGTTCAAATTTTTCTTGATCGTAAAATTTTACAAAAGGTCGGAAAGATCCATAATGCCTTTATTATTAAATGCTTAACCCCTAAATAGTAAGTATCGTTATCTGCATTTCATCATTTAAATTTTTGTCATATGAGGCACCAAATACAATTTCAGCATTATTTGAAGCAATACTTTTAATATATTCTGCTACCTTTTCAACTTGGCATAGTGCTATATCTGGAGGACCTACCACAAAAAATAAAATCTTTTTGGCATTTTTTATTAATTTTGTGTCCAATGAAGCTTTTAAAATTGTTACACCACTATCCATTTCTAATGAGCTTCCACAGCCAAAAAATGCATTCATTTGACCCGAATTTTTAATAAGTTTTTTAATATCATCCATTTCAACATATATCATATGCGCTTCTAATATGGTATAAGTTATGCATTTTACTATTGGAATAATATTGTCTAATAAATCATTTGATTGAAAATCAAATATAGTATATGAATCAACACTTTGTGTTAACTGGTCAATTTTGCAAGATAGAAATGCAAGTGTTAAAATTCCTTTTTGTTTTGTATTTTTTGTTAAATTGTAAGCAATATTTTTACTTTTTTCATCAAATGTATCTACAATTAAAAAAACTATATTTGCATCATCTAAGATTTCCGTATAATCATCACTTTTGTAGTTATTTAATTTGCAAAATTCAACATATTTTAAATTATTTTTAGCAAGTTTATCTACAACATCATGTCCATAGCTACCAATACCTATGGCTTTAATTTTTGGATTCTTTAACATATATTTTCTCGCTTTTTGCCTGCTAAATAAATAATACCACTAAGATTTGTCAAATACGGACATATTTGTTATTTTTAAATTTTCTTTTTTCCTCTTCAAAAGCTTCAAGCCCTATTTCCCAAAAGAACATATCTATAAGCTTCATTGGCGGGTATTTTAGATTTTCATTAGTATGAAAATTAAGCTCTAACTTTTCTTGTCTGCTATAAAAATCGCAAAGTTTTTGATAGCTGTTTTCGCCAAATTTTTGTATTAAATTGCACTCATTTTTATTATTATAAATATCAATTCCTTTTTTGAAAAATCTATCATAAGCAGGAGTACAACCAAAAATACCAAGTAAAATTTTTGTACGTAAAACAGGCGATATTTCATCAGTACATTTATTTTTATTCTCTTTGAATTTTTCATAATATTTGAGAATTTCTTCATCTGCACTCTTAATATCTTGCCAAGTTATAGAATTTATATCATTCCATAGAATCCCGTGTTCTTTTGTTAATTTTTCTACTAATTCCTTATGGATTTTATAATCATGGTTCATAAGAAAAGAACCCCTTAACATGCCCCAGCTTGCAAGATAAGAAAAAAGCATAAGTGCGCCATAATCTGAGTCAATTTTCTCTCTATTTTTATAAAAATAAAGGTAGCAATGTTCCCAAGATAAAAACCTCCTATGACCATCTTCTATTTTGCGGTAATATTCATCTACTGTTGCTTTAAAATCATACATTTTGTTTTTCCTGTTAAAAGAATTTTGCACTTACATTATAAGTTAAAATTCCTACAAATAATACTTTCAAGTGAAACAAATAATCATCTAAAGTGAAACTTTACA
>JAFXYU010000202.1 GCA_017541565.1 bacterium
ATCTTCGTTATCGGTTTTAAATTTAGTTATAAGGCATTTAAGTTTAGAGTTATCTGAGAAGGATAAGTCTGAATTTAATGCGATAGAATCCGCAAGCATAAAACCGACGTTATGTCTTGTAAAAGTGTACTTATTTCCGATGTTTCCGAGTCCTGCGATTAGTTTCATACTTTATTTAAACCGCCTCATATTTTTCATCATTTGGTGCATAGAAAGTTTGCCGCCAATTTCCTGACCGAATTTTCCGGTGAGTTTTCCCATGTTCTTTTTAACATCGGAAAAACCTTTCATCATTTTTCTCATTTGTTCAAATTGGCTTATAAATTGATTGACGTCGTGGATAGAAATTCCTGAGCCTGCGGAAATTCTTTTTTTTCTTGATGTGTTCATTAATTCCGGATGCTCTCTTTCTTCAGGTGTCATACTTTGGATGAAAACTTCAATTCTCTTAAACTGTTTTTCCCCTTCGTGAGAAATTTTTTGCCTGTCGTCTCTGGATAATCCCAATCCCGGAAGCATTCCGAGAAGGTTATCCATTGAACCAAACATTTTCATCTGAGATTGCATTTTGAGAAAATCATTAAACGAAAACTCGGCTTTCGCCATTTTTGCTTCCATTTCTTTAGCCGATTTTTCATCAAAAACTTCTTGCGCTCTTTCAACCAAAGAAACAATATCACCCATTCCCAAAATTCTTGTTGCCATTCTTTCGGGATAAAAATCTTCCAATGCATTGAGTTTTTCACCGGTACCTGTCAATTTTATCGGCTTTTGAGTGCAGTAAACGACACTCAATGCGGCACCGCCTCTTGAGTCACCATCCAATTTTGTCAGAACAATGCCGGTTATTCCGAGTTGTGCATCAAAGTTTTCCGCAACATTGACGGCTTCTTGTCCTGTCATAGAATCTATAACAAGGAGTTTTTCCGTAGGATGAAATACTCTGTCAATTAAGAGAAGTTCTGCCATCATATCTGTATCAATTTGAAGTCTGCCCGCCGTATCAAGTATAAGCGTATTAAATCCGTTTTCTTTTGCGTAAGAAATTGCGCCGTTTATTATTCCTTGAACGTCTTTGGACTCTTCTTGAGAGTATACTTCAACTCCGATTTGTTCACCGAGTGTTTTCAATTGTGTAATTGCTGCGGGACGGTATACGTCACAGGCAACAAGCAGAGGATTTCTGTTTTCTTTTTTTAATTTAACCGCGAGTTTAGCGGAAGATGTTGTTTTACCGCATCCCTGAAGCCCAAGCATCATTATTAAATTCGGATGACCTGAAAAATCAAGCGGTTTAACTTCTTTACCCAAAAGTTCAATCAATTCGTCGTGAACTATTTTTACAAGTTGCTGAGAAGGATTTACGCCTGATAAAACGTTTTCCCCTTCCGCTTTATCTTTAATGTTGGAAATAAAAGCCTTGACGACTCTTAAATTCACGTCTGCTTCCAGAAGAGCACGGCGGATTTCTCTCAGAGCATCCTGCATATTTTCCTGCGTGAGTTCACTTTGTCCCGCAGTCTTTTTTATAATATCCTGTAATTTATCCGATAATGAATCAAACATTCTTTATATATCCCTCAATTATTCAATTTTAGGATATCATAAAGATATTTTTATGTGAATATATTAAAGTACGTTTCTATGTTATCGTTCTTGACCTTTTCAATACCTTCAATCATTGTTTTAATTGCGCTTTGTTCAGTTTCAAGATTTTTCATCTTTTCGTCAATTCGTTTTTCTTTTGCGCTTATCAAACTCTTTTCGTATTCATAATCGGTAAGAGCGGCTTGTCTGATTGCCTCGGTATTAACAGCAAAGATGTTGTCATTATTTGACCAAAGGTCTATATTATATTCGTATTTTGCGGTTCCTTTTGTTAAATCACCGTTGTTGTCGCAGTTACAAACGGGTACATATTCTGTCATAGAAGTTACATAGTATTCGTTGTTTTGGAACATTTGGTTTAAGTAGTCCTGATCGTATACGGAATAATCTTCTATCCAACCGTTTTCCGCAATTGCGGTAAACAGCATATTATAGAAATTAATTTGATTTTCCTGTGATGCATCCAAGACAACGTTATCAACATCAACAGCATCTTCGTATGCTTTCTTTGATTCATTATAAGCATCAACTTTTGCAAGATAATCTAAATATTCTTCAGACTCAATACCTTTATCTGCAATAGTAAAGACAGCACTTCCATCAAGTTTTGTAATACAATCAGGGTTTCCGCCTTTGTAATATGACATTATGCCCAATATGGCAAACTCTGTGTCAAGGTAGAAATTATTTCCGGAATATTGTATATCAACAGTTCCCGGTGAATTTACATTTGTTGTTGTATTTTCATTTTTGCCGTATTGACTGATAAAATCGCTGGGAATTTTCATGTAACTTTCGCAAGCGGTTTCAAATTTGGCATAATCACTTTCGGGCAGATAAGGTTTCATACTTTGTGCAATCGTATCAATACAAGTTTTAAGATTGGAAATTGCTTTATCGGCACTTCCCAACTTTATAGTTCCTGTTGGAGAGCTGAAATTATGTCCGCCGACATTTCCCCAATATTTTGCGAACTCTTCCGCATTCAATTTCTTTGTTGCTTTTTCTTTTGCTTCTTCTGCAGCATCTTCAGCTGCGTACATTGCCGCCTCGGCTTCATAAACATTATTTGTTGTTTTATCATAATTTTCCAACGTGCCGACCGGAATCCCCGTAAGTTTTGAAAGAATTGTATTTTTGTTCTCGTTGGTATCCCAGTTTCCTCCCGCTTTTCCGTCAGGAGCAACTAAATCGGCATATTCTTTGTATTTTTGGTCGATAACAATTTTACCGGAACTGTTAGTAATGAGAATCGGTATATTGCCGTTAGACGAATTCGGTCGCATAAGGGTTGAATATGTGAGGTTTGAATAGTTAACACCGCCGTCATTCGACCACATCAAAGTTGTTTGTTTTAAGGCTTCATTATAATTTTTCGACACTTTTTGCATATCACGGGTAAGTGTGTCTTTGACAAGCGCATAATGCTGCAACTGCCTGCCGATATCGAATTTTCGGCTGGTCAGTGCCAATAATCTTGCTTGTGATGAGCCCATTCCCATATTCTGCTTTTCCTTATTTTTGTCCCTTTTACATGTTTATCGGCATTTCGGGCTTAAAACTTTAAGATTTACCGAAAATTGTTACAAAAATTTACATATTTTTGTAATATTTCTTAATGTTTTGATAAAATCAGAGTATGAGTTTGATATCAGTCTTGAGAAAAAAAAATAAAAAAGAACTTTTTACCACTCCGAGTCATGACGGAAAATTATGTATTTTTCATAAATTTTACCAGTGGTACAGAAATGATATTTCCGAAACGGATTCTTATAATCCTCAGGAGGCATTGAAAAAAGCAGAGGAGCGTGCGGCTGAGATATACGGGGTAAACTCAACTCACTTTTTAACTAACGGTTCAACAAGCGGTATTCATGCGGCGGTTTTGGCATCGTGTAAACAGGGAGAAAAACTGTTAATCTGGGATAAGGCGCATCCTTCTCACAAAAATGCAGGGATTCTGGCAGGTGCAAATATTGTTGAATATGAACTTCCTTATAATAAAGATTGGGGTATTTATGAGAAACTTTCTCCAAAAGAATTTGAAGATTTAATTTCCAAAAATAAACCAAAAGCGGTTATTGTGGCCTCACCGACATACGAGGGGATAGTGTCCGATACAGAAACTTTTGCAAAAATATGTAAAACATACGGAGTTATTTTAATTGTTGACGAGGCACATGGTGCATTGTATCCGTTTTCAAAAGATTTACCCAAAAGTGCAGTGAAGTACGCGGATTTTACTATTCAATCTTTGCATAAAACTGCCGGAGGAATAAATCCTACCGCGCTGTTGCATTCAAATTCTGATTTAGATATTGAACACGCATTGAATCTTATTTCAACGACATCGCCATCTTATCCTATGCTTGCAACAATTGAAGCAAATATAAATTTTTTGAACTCTAAGCGCGGAAAGAAAAAAATAGAAGAACTTATTGCAAATATAAAAAATATAAAAGAAAAATTAAAGAATCTGGATTTTTACGGAGACGATATTACAAAAGTACTTATAAAAAAACAAGGTTTATCAGGGTATGAGTTGTCTGAAAGATTGTACAACAAATTTAACATTGAAGATGAGCGTACAAATGAAAAATCGACACTGCTCCTGACCGGAATCGGTACTACAAGAGAAAAATTAAAAAAACTGGAAAAACTTGTCAAAATTTGAATAAAAAACATTGCTTTTTGTAACGTTTTTTAACAATGTTATTAAATATTACAAATTGTAAAGACGAATTTTTTATGGCTGAAATTCAGTTAAAATACCGAAATGAATAAAATAGAATAAAAAACTAAACGCAATTATTTCCTTTTTAAATACTTTATATATACACGATGAGAAATGTAGTATAAATAGGAGAAGTATTATGACAATAACTTGGAAACAAATTGACACAAACGGTAACGGATATGTTGATGGTGCAGAATGCACAACAGCAAAGGCTAAAGGTGTAAAAAATGTCTGGGATAATATGACAGCAATGGATTATAATACCGGTATAACAAGAGAACAAAAATTAGCATCAATTATAAAAGAATTTAATGGCGGCATGTACCAAGACGAGATTATTATAAATTGCTATTTTGGAGAGGATGCAGATAAACTGAGATCTAATGACATAAAAAATAAAGAAAATCAGTTGATTACAATGTATAATCAGTATATTCAATAC